>JAGFIZ010000080.1 GCA_024103135.1 Bradyrhizobiaceae bacterium
GAGAAGACAGGGATCACGCGGAATAGACGGCCGCTTGGGAGACCGTACACAGCCATTTGACCGCTAAAGCCACCTGAGGCAAAAGCGTAGAACTCATCCTTCGCTCCAGGGGCAACGTACACGCGTGAGGCAGCATCGCCGCTGGCTCCCACACCTTGAGCATCGCCTTCCTTTGCGCACCCTACGAGAAATGCGGACGATGCAACTGCCAACGCCGCCATCGAGATAAGCACAATACGTTTCATAGTACCTTCTACTAAAAAAGTGGTTGATTGTTTGCGTTGTTATTTGTGATGCTCTGCGTAATCGCGGAGGTGCTCAAGTACAGCGCGAGCATCCTTTTCGTCGACACTTTGATTTGGCATGCGCATCATGAACTCTTGAACCAGACACTTCACGGTGTCGTCGTTCTCGATCATGGTCTCGGTATCCAAAATCATGTTCATCACATACTCTGGTGTACGCCGCTCTGTAACCTTGCCAAGTGCTGGTCCCACATAGCGTTCGTCATACTTGTGACATGCTCCGCACTTGATCTCGAACGTCTCCTTGCCTGCCTTGGCCATGGTTGCGTCGATGGTTGGTCCAACGTCGACCTTCTGAATCTTCCCATAGGTGGCCTTGGGCTTCTTCACTTCGAAGATTGACTCTTGATTTTCTTCCTTTTGCTCCGATGCACACGCAGCCAGCGTAAGTGCGAGACAAAGGAATGCGGCCTTGATGACGGACTTCGTCATAAGTTCTCCTAAAAGATTGTAGTGTTTGTAGTGATTGGCAACGCTCGGGCTCCGGCCCATTTGCGCGGCAAAGCTACCACAGCCCGGGTTATGCTTCCAGTGACAGTCCTACCTTGGAAAACTGTCTCGCCAGCCCCTTGCCATCGGCTGGAAACCCTATGTGCCCGTTCCCTCGGAATGCTGAAGCCAGAGGGCAGAGGATCGGTACTATGGGAGGAGTAGTCTGACATTTGTATTTAGGATACAAGAGTCTCTTATCACAAAAATACTGCTAAAACCTATTTATGCAACCGAAAAGTGTAATTATTATCAACATTTCTGCTGAAATGTGTGGAAAAGGGTCAGCGAGGAGGCTAGGGGGCCAAGAAATCGTCGTTGTTGACGTTATGCTGGAGCCCTTCTAATGCCGGTAGAACGTCCAGGAATCTACAGATAGTAAACATTGTTAGTTTTGACAATGCAATCATCCAACAACAAGGATCAGCAGCGGAAAGCAACACAGCCAGACGTGCAGACGAGCGTCGGCTACTTGTTCTCTGCCGTCGCAATGCGGTGGAGCCATGCTGCAAGGGAAGCATTGGAGTCGAGTGGTATCAGCCCAAGCCAATACGTCATGCTCTGTGGCATCGTCCATCTTTCCACGGCGGACGAAGTCGTAACACAGACGACGCTTAGTCGACACGTCGGGATGGACCAGATGGCTGTGTCAATGAACGTGCGGACGCTTGAAGAGAAGGGCATGGTTCAACGTCAGGTACATCCGACAGACTCCCGAGCCCGGCTGTTGTTGGTTACCCGCAAGGGTCTTTCAGTGCTGAAACAGGCGCAAGCGGCTGTGGCAGTGGTGGACGAGACCGTATTCACCCCGGCAACGGCAGAAAAACTGCGCAAGCATTTACTACCACTTGTGGGGTGGCAGGGATGAGATCACGACTAATCGGGGCATTGAATCTTTGTAGGATCGCAGCGGTGAGTCCGCAGCTTCGCGTTGCTGACGTTCATGGTAACGTAGAGCAGATTCTTCAATGGACGTTGAAAGCAGAATCGCAGCAGGCCGATGTTGTCCTCTTCCCAGAGCTTTCGATAACAGGGTACACGTTGGGTGACGTTGTTCGGTGGCCCGACCTTCTGGTGCATGCGTCTGAGGGTCTGGTGCGCATTGCTGAATGGTCGCGCCATCACAGTCCGCTTATCATCGTTGGCCTCCCACTTGCAGTGCAGACACATCTATTCAACTGCGCAGCCGTCATTCACAATGGCACAATTCATGGGCTGGTACCGAAGACCTATCTGCCCTCGAAGCATGAATTCTTCGACCACCGTTGGTTTACCAGTGGCAGACATGCTACGCATTCACACGTTAGCATCAACAACACCACGGCCCCGTTCGGTACCGATCTCATTTTTGATCTCGGCGACGATTGCCGCATTGGCATTGAAATCTGCGAGGACCTCTGGGCCGTAGAGCCACCAAGTGGCGGACTGTCACAAGCCGGCGCTACAATCATCGCGAATCCGTCAGCCAGCAATGCCATTGTTGGTAAACGTGCCTACCGATCATCACTCGTTCAAAGTCAAGCCGCTAGGTGTTATGCAGCCTATGCCTATGCGTCGTCCGGACCAGGCGAGAGTACTGCCGATACCGTGTTTAGCGGACACTGCATTATTAACGAGTGTGGTGAGCCCCTTTCCGAAAGTGAACAATTACGATTGCAGGGGGCTTGGGCAATCGCCGATGTAGACATGGAACGTATTGCTGCTGAGCGCATGCGGTCAAGTACCTTTAGTCAGCATGTTCAAGGTGGAGACCACAGGCACATCCGGATTCAGCACAGTCGGCTACCAACCGAGACGCTGTTGCGTCCCCTTACAAGCAAACCCTTCGTCCCTGAAAACAACGAACACCGTGCTGAACGCTGTGCAGAGATCCTGAGCATCCAGGCTACGGCGCTCGCCATGCGCATGCAGCGCGTAGGGGCACGGAAGTTGGTGTTGGGGTTGTCGGGCGGACTCGACAGTACGTGGGCCCTGATCGTATGTGCCGAAGCATGTGGAGCCCTTGGCATTGCGCCTTCGGCAGTACTTGCTGTCACCATGCCGGGTATGGGGACGTCGGAAGCATCATTATGTCATGCCACCGAGCTGGCCACGAAGGTTGGTGTAGAGTTTCGGAACATCCCAATTGCAGCGTCGGTCTTGCAGCACTTCATGGATATCGGACACGACAAGGACAACCACAATGTGGTGTACGAGAATGCCCAGGCACGAGAACGAACGCAGATTCTCATGGACGTTGCAAACACTGTCAATGGCATTGTGGTGGGCACTGGCGACCTAAGCGAGCTGGCCCTTGGGTGGAATACATACAACGGCGATCACATGTCCATGTACGGCGTGAACAGCGGTGTCCCCAAAACACTGGTCCAGTCGCTCGTATCCTGGTACGCTACCCAACGCGCTACGCCAGATTTACGCGTGGTTCTGGAGTCCGTCCTTGCCGCACCGATCTCACCGGAGCTTCTGCCCTTGAAGGCTGATGGGACGTTGGAGCAGCAGACGGAGGACATCCTGGGTCCGTATGAAGTCCACGACTTCTTCCTCTACCACATGGTACGTCAGGAGCGTAGTGTACGCAGTACAGCAGCGCTGGCCATCCTTGCATTTGAGGGAAGGTACAGTCCAGAACAACTCTATGCATGGTTCGAAGTGTTCATCACTCGCTTCTGGTCGAGTCAGTTTAAACGCAATGCCATGCCCGACGGCGTCAAGGTGGGCAGCGTGAGTTTGTCACCCCGCACAGATCTACGGATGCCGACCGATGGGTCTTGTGAAGTATATTTGTCGGAATTCAATAGGACTCGGGCGATTTTACGGTAACAACACTGTATTCCAGTCTGTTACATGCCAACTAGTGATACATCCCATATGGCAGATTCAAGCAACCCAACTCGGATAATCATAGCAGATGATCATGAGATTTCACGGATCGGAATCCGACGTCTCATATCAAATGCGCCGGACGTCGAAGTAGTTGCAGAGGCAGTGAACGGTGCTCAGACAATTGATCTAGCTCGGACTCTCAAGCCCAATCTGATCCTGATGGACGTGCTCATGCCGCAGGTATCGGGCATCGAGGCAGCGCAGCGCATCAAGAACGAGATGCCCAGCGTGTCAATCATCATGCTGAGCTCTGCCGATGACTCGACATCCGTTGAACGTGCCATCTTTGCTGGGGCTGACGGCTATTTGAGCAAGGACGTTGGTTCTACGGAACTTGTCGAGGCAATTCGTACAGTCTTGCTAGGCGAACGGGTGTTTAGCAAGGCCGTGCTAAGCCGACTTGAAGGTAAAACACCAGACGTCAAGGTCGACGAGCCCCCCGTAAGTCTCACCAAGCGTGAAGAAGAAATCGTGGCTCTCGTGGCAAAGGGGCTTACCAGCCAGGACATTGGCAAGAAGCTGTTCATTAGCCCACGTACCGTCGAAACCCACCGAGCACGAATTATGGGCAAGCTCGGCGTGAATAATGCTGCTGGCCTGGTGCGCTTTGCCTTGCTCCATGCCACGTACTTCGACTTGCACGGCACGACGGACGAGTCTTGAGCGTCTTAGGGGGCTTGCCAACCTAAGTCGACATGAATCAGACAACCTCATACCTAAACCCAGATGTTGTTGCCCGTTTGGGCAGCATGGAATTGCGTGCCCGACTCGTTGTCGAGGGCTTCATCACGGGTCTGCATCGCAGCCCGTTCCACGGTTTCTCTGCCGAGTTCTCCGAGCACCGACAATACCGGCCTGGAGATGAGCTAAAGCATATCGACTGGAAGATCTATGGACGGTCAGACCGGTTCTATGTGAAGCAATATGAAGATGAAACGAACCTGCGTTGTCTGATTGCCGTGGACTCGAGTGCTAGCATGAACTATGCAAGCGAGGGTCACATCACGAAATTCCAATATGCCAGCTACCTTGCTGCAGCACTTACATACCTTGTCCTCCAACAACGTGACGCTGCAGGACTAGCTCTCTACACCAACGAGGTGCTTCAGTACCTCCCGTCCCGATCAAAACGCTCGTATGCGTCGGAACTCATGCATGCTCTGGAGCAGGCGCAGCCAAAGGGTTCAACTGGTACTGCGCAGGCCCTTCACCTTCTCGCCGAACGGATTACTCGGCGTGGCTTGGTGGTGATTATCTCTGACCTCTTTGACGAACAGGACAGTATCATGCAGGCACTCCGTCACTTCCGGCATAACCGCCACGATGTGCTTGTCATGCACGTGATGGATCCGCGAGAGGTTGACTTCGCATTCCGCAATGCTGCAGTGTTCAAGGATATGGAAACGGGTATCGAACTGCCTACTCATCCAATGCACCTCCAGCAAAGCTATCGTGCCGCCGTTGAGGCGTTTAGCACTGAGATGGCTCGTGGTTGCAGAGCGCACAATGTGGACTATGTGCGGATTACCACCGACAAACCATTCGATATGGCCTTGCGCGAATACCTTGTAAAGCGCACAACGATTCTTGCTCGCGGCTGATCATTCGTTCGCAACTCTCTAGCTAGATTGCACGCTGTTTCACCGATACCTATACACTCATGACGCTTAGTGGACTCTACACGGCTTTGATTACGCCATTTGCAGAAGATGGCTCATTGGATCTATCTGCCTTTACACAATTGGTGCAAGCACAGATTGCTGCAGGCGTTGACGGCCTTGTCATCACAGGATCTACCGGCGAAGCAGCTACCCTCTCGACCCAAGAGAAAACCACCTTGTGGGCTACGGCCGTCGAGGTAGCAAATGGTCGCATCCCCATCATTGCAGGTAGTGGTTCAAACAACACGGCAGAGACCGTCAGCGCATCCAAGGCAGCAGCCGATGTTGGTGCATCGGCCTTGCTCCTGGTAACACCATACTACAACAAACCCACAACCGCTGGCCTGATCGCTCACTACTCGGCCGTAGCCGAGGCCACGAGTCTGCCACAGATCATCTACAATGTGCCGGGCCGCACGGCAACGAACATGAGTGCCGAAGCCCAGTTGGCAATCTTCGATGCTGTACCCACCGTCATCGGCTCAAAAGAAGCCAGTGCCAATCTCTCGCAGATTGCCACACTCGCTGCCCAAGCCCCTTCACATGTGCGCATACTTGCAGGCGACGATGACCTTGCTCTCCCGACGATTGGGGTAGGGGGCTATGGAGTCATTGCCGTCATCAGCAACTATGCACCGTCGACGTATGGCGAGTTGATTCGTGCTGCATGTGCGGGCAATCTTGTCCGCGCCCAAGAGCTTCATGCATCACTGTTGCCATGGTACAAGGCCAACTTTTTGGAAAGCAATCCTATTCCGGTGAAGTACATCATGCATAAGGCATACGGTACGACACTTCGCTACAGATTGCCGCTTACGCCACCATCATCAGCAACGCGACTGACGATTGATGCACTCTGGTCGAGCAGGCCGTTCTAGGAGTCGCTATGCAGATCATGGGTATTGTAAACGTTACCCCCGATTCATTTTCGGATGGTGGACAGTTTGCCAATAGCAAGCAGGCAATTGACCATGCACTGAAGTTGATTGATGATGGGGCAGACATCTTGGACATCGGCGGCGAGAGTACGCGTCCTGGAGCAGAAGCCATCACCGAAGCTGATGAACTGGAGCGTGTATTGCCAGTGATTCAAGGTATTCGTGCCGTCAACGCAGCGATCCCAATCTCGATCGACACCTATAAGTCTGCCGTAGCTCGAGCAGCTCTTGATGCCGGAGCGACCATGGTGAATGATGTTTCGGCTGGACGCTTGGATGCTGCGATGTTTGACGTGATTCGAGAGTATCACGTCCCAAGCATTCTCATGCACATGCAGGGTCTGCCGCGAACGATGCAGGACAACCCTGTCTATCACGATGTGGTTGCAGAGGTCAAACAGTTCCTGCAGGAACGTGTTGACGCCTTGGGGGAAACAGGTGCTCCTGTCTACGTCGATCCTGGTATCGGCTTTGGCAAGTCTACCGAGCATAACCTTGCTCTCCTGCGCAACCTGAGCCAGTTGCATGAGGTTGGACCGATCGTACTTGGTATCAGCCGTAAACGGTTCCTCTCAGCTTTTGGAGGCAAGATGGTTGCTGCTGATAGGGACCCCGAAACGCTGATGATGCTGGCTCTGTGCATGAACCAGCAGTGCGAAGTGTATCGTGTACATGACGTGCGTGGCATGGCTACGCTGCGTAGCATGGCTCAGACATTGTACACCTAGAGCGCATCTAGGATCAGTCTGCTGGGCCGGTAGGCCGTTCCTATCGTGAGCGATAGGTATTCACGTCGATCTCGTACTTGCGGATCTTGTTATGCAGAGTTTCTCTGCTCACACCAAGAATGGCTGCCGCCTTGCTCACATTGCCATTGGTTTTCTCAAGTGTTTTCTCGACCTTGAGTTGGTCCATTCGTGCAAGATCGTCCTTCAGCGACAGATCGCTTGAAAGCGCATCGGCATCGACGTCGGTAGTACTTCTGGATCGCTCGTGTCCGGACTGCCCACCCTGTGAGATCGGAGCACTCTGGCTGGCGCTGACAGTGACGGCACCGCCACCTGGAGCACGGGAGAGTATTCTATGTAGGTCGGTAATCTCCAGTTGATCGGCGGCAAGCGTTTGCAGTGCAACACGCAGGACGGATGCCAACTCGCGCACGTTACCAGGCCAGGCGTAATCGGTCAGGTAATCCTGGGCTGCTGGGGAGATGGTCTTATGATCGTCCATCTCCCTGTTGTGTTTGTTCAAATAGTGTTCGACGATCAGTTGAATGTCTTCCCGACGTTCACGAAGTGCAGGAATGTAAATCTCGCACTCACGCAGACGGTGGTAGAGCTGGTCGCGGAATCTTCCATCGGCCATGGCTGATACGAGGTCACGGTCAGTAGCGCTTACGAAGCGGATGTCGACTTCTTCGGTTTCGACTGATCCGACGCGGCGTACTGCGCGTTGTTCAAGTGGCAGGAGCAGGTTGGCCTGAAGATTCATCGGCATGTCGCCAATCTCGTCGAAGAACAACGTTCCCTTATTGGCTTGATGGAACAGGCCGCGCTTAGTTTCCATTGCGCCTGAGAAAGCCCCCTTCACATGTCCGAAGAGTTCACTCTGAAACAGATCGCGGGGGATGTTTGGAATGTCGACGGTGATAAAGGGATGCTTCGACCTGCGGCTAACGGCGTGAAGTGCTTGAGCAACGAGTTTCTTGCCGGTGCCGGTTTCGCCAGTGATCAGGACGTTCAAACCAGTTCGTCCGTAGCGTAGCACCTTGTCGGCTACGTCCATCATGACGGTGCTCCGACCGATAATGCCGTGGGCCTCCATAACCTTTCGCAACTCGTCGTTCGAGCGATCATTCGTGATACGCTCCATAGCGCTGGTGAGCACGGAGACGAGTCTGTCGTTTGAAAGCGTAGACTTATCGATAAAGTTGATGGCGCCCAGCTTGGTTGCTCTCACCGCCGTCTCGATGGTCCCCTTACCAGAAATCATGATCACTGGTATCGAAGGGTAGTTGCGAATGCTATGCTCCAGTACGTCCAGTCCTGTTAGACTGCTCTCACTGCCAAACTCGATATCGAGCAACATCAGACTTACGTTCTGATGTGCCGTTTCCAGCTTGGACATTGCCGTTTCTGGATTGTAGCAGACCTCTGGACTCCACCCTTGCATGCTCACAGCATCGGCTAGAGTGCCGCAGAAATCACGGTTATCGTCAACGATGAGAATGTTCATGGAAGGGGGCTAGCTAGATCGCCAATTAAGGAGTTTGAACAAGGGTCATGAGTGAATCGTACAGGGCACGCATGTCCCGACTTTGAAATGTATTCAGGTCGGGGTTCCACACCGATCGTAAAAATACACCCGATCGTGGATTGGCGTATTCGATGAAGCGGGCTTTTGTTCCAGGACTGTGGAGTGCCTGGACCTTTACGAACGTTTTTGTGACCATATCGGCCTTGGCACAGTAATCATCGGATGGGACCAGTCGAAGTTCCTCACGTGTCGTGTCAGCCCCATCGGCGTTTACAACATCGAGCCAGCCCCTTGCATCCATCTCATAGGTAGTGGCAAGCTGTGTTGAGTCATTGGATGTACCCCATCGGATAACCAGGTCCTGCTGCGCGTCCTTAATGCAGGAGGCAAACGGTCTTGATTCTCTGTTTGGTGTTCGTGAAGAACCGCAGCCAATGACAAGCATGCTGGAAAACACACCTATGACAATGGACAGCGTACGAAGCGTCGTCATGCTACAAACTCAGTTAGTCTACGTTTTGTACGGTCAATCCCAAGCAACTTGATGGTGTCGAACAATTCGGCGCCAACTTCTCGATGCGTAATGACTAGTCTGAGTGGCTTCATCACCTTGCCTGACTTCAAACCAGCAGCTTCAGCAGCTTGCGCAATCATGGCCTTAAAGGCATCGGGTGTTTGCAGACACTCTTCGGTAAGCGACGAATTGATGTTGCTTAGAGCGGTGCGGAGTGCATCGTCTGCAGCAATCGATTGCCAAGCCCCTTGCTCGACTTCAGTAAGGGTGTCGGAGAAGAGATAGTCGGCAAACTCGACGAGGTCCTTCAAGAAATGAATGCGGTGCTTGAGCAGCGTCACCACCGACGCTACAAATTCCAAATCGGTGTACGCATACCCACGCTCATCCAGCAATGGTTTGATTTCCGTAGCAAGCTCCACGGGATCGGCAGCAACGAGATATTGCGAATTCATCCACTGGAGTTTGTTGTAGTCGAAGATTGCACCACTCTTGCTCACCCGTTCGAGCGTGAAGGCCTGCTGCAATTCTGCCATGCTAAAGACTTCCTGCTCGGTACCAGGATTCCAGCCGCAGAGGGCGACGTAGTTGGTTAGTGCAGCAGGGAAATATCCTTGGTCACGGAAGTCTTGGGCCATGACTGACCCAAATCGCTTGCTGAGCTTCTTGCGTTGAGCGTCCAACATGAGCGGCAGGTGCGCAAAGGCCGGCATGTCCCAGCCAAAGGCGCGGTAGAGGAGGACGTGCTTTGGCGTCGACGGCAACCACTCTTCACCACGGATTACATGGGTGATCTCCATCAGGTGGTCATCGACGACGTTGGCCAGGTGATAGGTAGGGAAGCCATCGCTCTTGACAAGAATCTGATCGTCGATCTCCCTTCCATGAACTACCATGTCACCCCGTATCTCATCATGAAACCGTACTTCTTCATGTAGCGGAACGTGAAGGCGGACTACCCGAGGTGCACCCTCGGCAAGAAGGCGTTTGGTTTCGTTCTCGCCCAACGTGTACTGATTGCGCATCGACGAGCGATCGTACTTGGGAGCAATGCCTGCTTGTTGCTGTCGCGTCCGCATGGCATCGAGCTCTTCGGCCGTATCAAAAGCATAGTAGGCCGTTCCGTTCTGGATGAGCAGCTCAGCATGCTTGGCGTATAGATCGAAGCGTTCGCTCTGGATGTATGGACCGTGATTGCCACCAACGTGTGGTCCTTCGTCGAACTCTACGCCAGCCCATGCTAGCGACGAGATCTGCTCCTCGATTGCTCCTTCAACAAGACGCGTACGGTCGGTATCCTCGATCCGCAGTATGCACACACCACCATGATGGCGTGCAAACAAAAAGTTGTAGAGGGCCGTTCGAAGCGAGCCAACGTGGAGAAATCCAGTGGGGGATGGTGCAAAGCGTACGCGAACCATTGTGATTAACAACCTAAAGAGAGGATGGACAAGGAAGGAAATGAGAACTAGAACACATGCTCGACGCGAGCACTGGTCTTCTCTGTCTCATGAATGCTTAGTGCAATGCTATGCAACCCATGATTGTCGGGAAGCCGAGAAAGAATATCACGCAAACAATAGGTCGCAAGGTTTTCTGCGGTAGTGGGGACGTTAAGCAGGGTATGCTTAAGCTGATGCAAGGTAAGAAAGTCGAGCAAGGACGTATCCGATGCATCCACTGCAAAACAATGATCCAACCGATCAATGAGCGGTTGAACGATGTCCGAAACAACAAAGTAGTCCATCACCATGCCACTCGCATCTGGCTCTGCACAAAGGAAGAGCTCCATTGCGTAGCTATGACCGTGGAGGTTCTTGCATAGACCTTCGTGCATCGGCAGGCGATGACCCATCTCCCAGCGGAAGCGTTTTGAAATCGTAGTAAGCATTTACGACCTGGTATGCTCTACTTCGATGATGCTATGCAGACCACCACGAGTAGTCCACTCCGACGTAACCTTCATCCAGTGAGGATTGCATGCAGCAACAAGGTCATCTAGAATCTGATTCGTTATTGCTTCGTAAAAAATTCCCTTGTTGCGGAATTCGAGATAGTAGTACTTGAGTGACTTGAGCTCAAGACAGACAGCATCGGGGAGATATTCAACCGTGATTGTGCCAAAATCGGGTAGACCCGTCTTAGGACACATCGAAGTAAACTCTGGGTTTACGTGGGTAATCGTATAGGCCCGAGCAGGATTCGGATTCGGAAAGGTTTCGATAAGCATCTGCAAAATTAACCTCTAGGCAATACAGAACTACCGTCCTTCATACCTGGGAAGGCATGGAGGACGGTAGTGAGTGTTCGTCGGTGTTAACTATCAGTCAGAAATCACAAACGGCATCATCAGCATTGTGCGTTCCTTGGTTCCGATGTCGGCCATGGCAGCGGTATGCAGCATGGATTTGCGGACGTCGGCTGGCATGGAATTCCAGAGCTCCTCTACGGGCATACCGGGGGACACGCTCTTTTGGAGTAATGATGAGAGTACTTGGTTTTGTGTTGCCTTGGCATCCTCGTCATCACTATCAATATCCAGCATCTTCAGGATGATGTCGATGGTTTCCATCTTTTCTGGGTAGGTGTACACAGAGAGCTTCTTTGTCGGGTCGGCACCGATACGTTTCTTGATCAATGCCAGGGCATCCTGGAAGCCACCCTGTACATCTACCAGGCCGCGTTCAAATGCTGCTTGGCCGGTCCACACTCGTCCACGTGCCAACAGTCGCGTGCTTTCGAAGTCTTTCTTTCGTGCATCGGCCACCTTCTGTACAAAGCGATGGTAGATGCCTGCACCGAACTCACGAAGTTTGGCCTTGTCCTGATCGGTGAAGGGCAACGTACTGTTCATAAAGTGTGCACTCTGACCAAGCGAAATCGTGTCGATCGTGATGCCAATCTTCCCCATTGTCCCGCTGATGTTGGGAATGGCCATAATCACACCAATGGAACCGGTGATGGTTGACGGATGGGCGATGATGGTGTCGCAGGCCATGGCGATGTAGTAGCCGCCCGAGGCAGCAACGTCGCTCATTGATGCGTAGACGGGCTTCTTCTTCCGAATCTCGCGAATGGTATTCCAGATATCGTCGCTTGCACTTGCTGAGCCGCCAGGACTATCGATACGCAACAGGATGGCTTCGACCTTCTCGTTCTCGGCTGCCTTGCGCAGATTCTTGATGAGTGTGCGCGAATAAATGCCATCGCCAGAACCTGAGCCCGTACCACCATTGATTGCACCAGTTGCATAGACAATGGCGATGCCATGGGACTTGTCGACTTCTTCCTTTACGTCCCTATCTCTCGCTGCATACTTGTTGATGCTTGTTGTGCGCAACTTCGGATGTGCCGTGGTGTCGGTTGGATCAATACGCCGTGCAATGCGCTCCTTCAAATCATCTTCACGCAGGAAGCCGTCGATAAGCTTGTATTTGAGCAGCGAGTCGGGAATGTACACTCCCGTCTGCATCAGACGAAACACTTCTGCGCGGTCAAGCTTGCGACCTTGTGCAACGGCTTCGATGAAGGTGTTCTGACGGGCTTCGAGAAGTTCGCGGACCTCTTGTTTGGCGGGGGCTGACCAGTTTTCACGGCTGGTCATTTCTGCTGCTGACTTGTATTCTTCAAACTGTTCTACGTGCCAGGCTACGCCAAGCTTGTCGCCCAGTTGCTTGAAGAACATCCCTGTAGCACCAAAGGAGTTGAACTCAACGATACCGTCCTGGGGGACAAAGATCGAGTCGGCAATCGAGGCAAGGTAATAGTGTTGTTTGGTGCCGCCTTCCATGAAGGCATAGACGAACTTGCCGGACTTCTTGAATTCGCCAACTGCATCTCTGATCTCGGTAAGCTTTGTTGTTCCGACTACACCGCCGGCCTTGATAAGGATGCCTTCGATCTTGTCGTCAGTCTTTGCATCCTTCAGTGCCGTAAGGATGTCCAGCAGGTCGGTAGTGTTCTTGTTGTTACCAAAGGCAAACGGGTTGGGTTGACTGTATTCGCCAACGCCACGCGAAAAGTCCAACACCAGTACCGTCTTCTTCTGAATGGGCCCAGCATCCTTCTTGCCACCGAAGTCTCCAATGCTCGAAACAAACACACTCATGATCACGCCAACGGCAAGGATCAGAATGATGAGCAGGCCGCCGATGATGGCAAGTGGGATCCACCATCGAGAACGCTTCCGCTGCGGGATTTGCATGGAAGGGGGCGGTGGAACTGGTGGCAATGGAATTTGGCCTGAAGTATCTTGCATGGTGATCCTCAAAGAAAAATGCAGGCACCGATACGCAGCGAGTTGCGCAAGGTTGCGTATGTGCCCCCAAAACTACCACACCATTGCATGAGCCAGCATACGAATGGATGGGAAATGGAAGCCTATCGCTATCCGTTGCCCGTAGAATGCATTGCACAGAGTCCGCTTGGCCGACGCGACGCGTCCAAACTCCTGGTAGTTCATTCGGGGTCAGGAGAAGTTGAACATCATGTTTTTAACGAGTTACCTGGCATACTGACAACTATTCCCGGCACTCCACACTTGGTATTCAACCAGACCAAGGTTGTTGCAGCGCGGCTATACCTGCGCAAGCCAACAGGTGGGGCCGTCGAACTGTTGCTCACCAGGCCGCTTAGCCCGTCCACCGACCCACAGGTGGTGCTTGGGAGTACGGCGTCAAGCACCTGGGAGTGTATGATCGGGGGGAAGAATGTTCGGGCGGACATGGTGCTGGGCGACGAGACATCGACGTTTCAAGCGCGAGTGGTAGAACGGAAAGGGGCTGAGGCAATAGTGCAACTGTCGTGGCAAACTGACGAAGCGCTATCGCAGGTGCTCGATACGATCGGTCATGTCCCTCTACCTCCATATATCACTCGTCCGGATGATGGTGCCGACAAACAACGTTATCAAACCGTGTTTGCGAAGGACGAAGGTTCCGCCGCTGCTCCGACGGCTGGTTTGCATTTTACGTCAGAGTTGCTGGAAACGCTGCGGACGCAGAACATCTCGCGCAGTACGCTCACCCTGCACGTTGGCTTGGGCACGTTTAAGCCGGTAGATGCCGACAATGCCATCGACCACGTCATGCATAAGGAGGACGTGGTCATACAGTTAGCAATGTTGGACGAGTTGTTACAAACACTCAACAACACAGCCCCCTTCATTATTCCAGTGGGAACCACGGCAATGCGCTCGCTGGAAAGTGCCTACTGGTTGGGCGTGCAACTGCTTGCAGGTAGATCACTCGAACAAGAACCGATCGTGGTTCCACAGTTTATTGCCTTCGATGAATCATTACCGCATGCCAGGGCAGCCGATGCCTTCTACGCACTACGCACGTGGATGCAGGAACAGGGGCTGACGACATTGTCGTTCCAGACACAACTCATGATTGCTCCGGGGGCGCGAATTGGCGTAGTGGGCGGACTCATCACCAACTTCCATCAACCAGGAAGCACACTGTTGTTACTGGTGGCAACGCTGCTTGGTGAACGTTGGAGAGCAGTGTATCAGGAAGCCATCGACAGTCGTTATCGCTTCTTGAGCTATGGCGATGCAATGTTGGTAATCCGCACCCACGATGGTGAAACACCAAGCACCTGAACGTTCGGTATTGCAGCAATTGTCGGTTGAACGTATCCAACGTTGGTGCGCGTAACCGATGCATGAATGTCGTTAGCAGTCAGTGCAGCCAGCTCTTCGATGCCACCTTGAAGGGTAACGCTGACGTATTGCGGACGAACAACGATACCAGTTCCAGACTCTATCGTAACAGGAACGTTGGCGATACAAACGTTGGACTTCTGCTGGACGTTTACGTGGACGCGAATTCGTGGTGGAACGACGTTCAGCAACGTCGTTAACGAATCACTCATTTCGGCAATGGTCTCTACCTGATTGTGCAGGTCTTCCAACGAAATCTTACGTGTAGGCCATGAATCAATGCCCTCCACGACGGAACGAGTACCACGGACTTCTACAACTGCTGGCTCCGGTGTGGCCGAACCAACAATCTCAAATCCATCGCGCGTGGCGATGTTCGTTTGCAAACGAACGGGCACCTTCTTCACAAACAGATCACCAGTAGCCATTGCAACGGATGCAGGGAAGACGCTCAGTATGCGAACTGGTTCAGGTGTAGAAATCCCACGAATGAAATGCTCTCTGTCCACCGTAAACACGCCTTGTGCACTAGCGCTGAGTTTCGACAGGTCCACCGAACACAAAGCACTCCTGTTCAGGTACTTGAGGTTAAGAATCTGCAACCCAGTAGCACGGACATGTACAACAAGTTCCGTCGGTACGGTTGAGAGTAGCGCTTGATTGGGAGGGGGCTGAACAACGAGCGGGATAGCAACGTCGTCCTCATACATCCTGGTAAGGGTAACGAATCCCCACAGCATCAAGGCAAGGATGAGGCATCCGAACAATATGCCTACACGGAATCTACGTCTGGCCATGAATGCTGTTGGGAATGGTGCTCGATTCGTTGAAGTAGTGCGGAGCGCTCTTGCAAAATAGCGTCTAATCGGTGCAAGAGTTTCCGTTGATCGTCAAAGTCAGGCGTCGACGAGAGTTGTTTCTTGATACCGTGAATCTCAGCGTCAAGCTTGAAGCGTTTGAGTTGGTCAACAGCGTTGCTGATCAGTCGGTGGGTTTCGAAAGCAGGCAGGTCTACCTCGAAGCGATGCCATTGTGTGCTAGGTGACACTGCCGACGTAAGGATGTCGGCCACAATGGCCTGTGCTGGAATGTCTAACCCGGCATCGTTCTGTAGGAAGTGCAGCAGGTCGGGATGTTCTTCTGCTCCGACAATGATGGCATTAAAAATCGTTCGTGCAATGTCGGTAATGAACTGTGATGCATCCAGCCGAAACACGTACTGAATGTCGGTAAGACCATTTTCGACCGTTAGAGCAACACGCAAGATTTCACGCTCAGCTGGATGGATCCGAGGCAGGTGTCTGGTGGCAGTGCCTGCGGATGGTGGTTGCTGCTGTGGTTGCGCCGTCTCGGTCCGGGTTGACGGTTCTGAATGCGATGGTGTTTGTGCCTTGTTGGTGGTTGACAGTTGACGGAGGAGCAACTCTTCGTCAATGTCAAACAACTGCGATAGCTCGCGGACAAGGAATGGCTGTTGGATGACGTCCGGTACAGACTTGATCCAACCAAGCATGGTGCGCACGGCAGCGCTTTGTCCGCTTGGCTGTTCCAACGCACCAGACTTCCGATATCGGTCAACCTGGAATTCCAACCACGAGGTGGCATTATCCAGTGCAGTTGCGATTGCCTGAGCCCCTTTCGACCGAATCACGCTATCGGGATCTTCGCCTGCAGGAAGTACGGCACATCGAATGTTCAGTCCAGTGCTTACCCCCAGTTCGATGGCGCGCGTCATTGCTTTTTGTCCGGCCTCGTCTGCATCGTAGACAAGGGTGACGGTATCGGCGTAGCGCTTGAGCAGACCTAGGTGCTCAACGGTAAGCGAGGTGCCCGATGTTGCAACAGTGTTCTTGAAGCCCGCTTGGTGCATGCTGACGACGTCAGCCTGCCCTTCGACGAGTAGGGCCATTCGCACGTCGGCAATTTCTCTTCTTGCAAGGTCGAGTCCATAGAGTACTCGGCTCTTGTCGAACACCACACTCTGTGGTGAGTTGACGAACTTGGGCGAGTTGGGATCGGCAACCAGTTGTCGGGCACTGAAGCCAACCGTACGACCTTGGTGATCGTGCAGAGGGAACATCGCACGACCACGAAAGCGATCGTACACGCTTCCATCGTCTCGTTGAACAATCAACCCTGCATCATTGAGCTGATCAAGAGTAAAGCCATTGGCAGTGAGGTGTTGGTACAGACTATCCCATGTCGCAGGTGCTGCACCAAGTTGAAACTCCTTGATGGTTTCCGTGCTAAAGCCGCGGGCAGCGAAGAAGTTCCGCGCCGGTGCGCCATCGGAGGAGTCCAGCACTGTTTGGAAATACTGTACGGCGGCCTTGAGTGCCTGCAGTGCAGCATCTCTTCGTGCATGTTCACCGTTTGGATCGTCGTTCTGCTCGTCCGGAATGTGGATGTTGAGTCTGGATGCCAGTTGAACAACTGCTTCCAGGAAGTCAAGGTGCAGGTATTCCTGCATGAACTTGATCGTGTCGCCACTACGTCCGCAGCCGAAGCATTTATAGAAACCCTTTTCACGGTTGACGTTGAAGGAAGGCGTTTTCTCCTTGTGGAATGGACAGAGACCCAGATAGTTGCGGCCCTTTTTTACAAGTGACACATGCGCACCGATCACCTCGACGATGTCTGCCGAAGTCCGTACTTGATCGAGAATATGATCAGGAATGCGTGTGATGACAAGGCCTCTTCGTCTAACCGTCGGCGGTTACAGTCGCTCAAGTACCGAAGCGTCGGGACAACTCTGTAGCAGCTGACTGATGGTTTTGTTCGTGACAGGATCTACCATGGTAGGGGCAATCTCGGCGCTTGGCTGGAGGACAAACCGGCGGTCTCTAAAACGCAGGTGTGGCACGTTGAGCGAGAGCGACGTAATAATCTCGTCGCCAAGCAAGATGATGTCGATGTCGATTTCCCGTTGATGCCACATGTCTCGGTGTACCCGTCCCAGTGTGGTTTCCAGTTCCTTCACCGTGCGGTGGAGTACGTGGGCATCCACGTCGGTGTATCCCATGACGGCAGTATTCACGAACTTCGGCTGGTCTGTATAGCCAAGTGGGGGCGTGAGATACATCGAGGCAAAGACAGCTCGATCAAGCACCGTCGACGTAAGAATATCAACGGCAGCTTGAACACGTTGCTGCGCCGGATCGATGTTCGAGCCAAGACTGATAAGTACCTGTCGAGTTCGCATTACCGTGTTGCAGTGATTTCTGCTTCGACGTAGTCGATGACTTGCTGTATGGGTACATGCAGCTTGCGCACGCGGACCGTTACGTTGCGAACCTGACCGAAGGATTCAAGTATTGCCGTGGCAATATCGTAGCACAAGGTCTCGATGAGTTCATACGGTTCGCCGTTCATGTGCTCATTGATTCTGAAGAGTACCTCTTCGTAGTTCAGAGCATCGCTTAGGTCATCGCTTACCACAGCCGTCGTTGCGTCATACTCCAACTCGCAATCAACCTGGTAACGTGAGCCATTCCTTCGCTCTTCGCTTAACACGCCATGATAGGCGTAGTATTCGATGTTGCTCAAGACAAGTCGAGTCTGCCGGGCTATGTTATGCATACCAATTCGAGATAGTTGCTGAAAAACTCCAACGTCAAACCACTGCAATGTAGGGGAAAAGGGTAAATTCGTTGCCCAAAACACGAGTAACCCTATGTCAATCAAACCCAAGCTGGTTGATGCAATCAACGAGCAAATCGCAACCGAATTTCAGAGTGCCTACCAATACCTGGCCATGAGTGCCTGGTTCACCAGGAGCAGTCTCCATGGCTTTGCCCATTGGATGCAGATGCAGTGGCAAGAAGAGATAGCCCATGCCATGAAGCTGTTTACCTTCCTGCATGATCGTGGAGGAAATGTGGTGTTGCGCGGACTCGATGCCCCTGTGGCAGAGTACAGCAGTCCGCAGCAATGCTTCGAAGAAGTCTTGCGTCATGAACAGCAGGTCACCGAACGCATTCATGCCCTCTACGAGCTAGCACAGCAGGAGCGTGACCTTGCCTTGCAGATGGTTCTTCAATGGTACATCAGCGAACAGGTCGAGGAGGAGGCACAAGTCAATGAGGTGCTTGATAGACTCAGACTTGTTGGTACGGATGGACCAGCCATCTTCTTGCTCGACAGACAACTTGGTGAACGTTCGGCGTCCGCCAACCAACCGCAAGCCTAACATGGTTCACGTCACAACCGACCGTCTTCACACGATACTAGCTCGTGCAGCTGGTGCTACGATTGCCGTGTTGGGCGACATTATGCTCGACCGGTATTTCTGGGGTGCCGTTCATCGCATTTCTCCTGAAGCACCGGTACCGGTGGTTGACGTCGACAACGAAACCTTCCACCTTGGTGGGGCGGCTAACGTTGCAGCTAACATCCTTGGTCTGCACGCCAATCCAGTGTTGTTTGGTGTGATTGGTGACGATGCCAGTGGACGGACAATCAAGCAGCTAGCACAGACTGCTGGTCTTGATGCGAGTGGTTTAATCGTATCACCTGCCCGGCCCACGACGGTCAAGACGCGCATTATTGGAAACAATCAACAGCTCCTGCGGCTTGATAGGGAAACCCGTGAGGATGTTGATCCAGACGTGATCAACAGCGTCATCTCCGGATTGAACGCTATCGACAAGCTGCATGCCATTGTGTTGGAAGATTACGACAAGGGTTTTCTTTCTGACAGCCTCATTGTGGCCGTCATTGCCCTTGCCAAAGAAAAGGGGATACCGGTATTTGTTGATCCAAAGCGTCATGCTCTCAATGCCTATCGCGGTGTTTTTCTGTACAAGCCGAATCGGAAGGAAGCAAGCGACATCCTTGGACGTCCACTTACCACTGCCGATGCCGTCGTCGAAGCAGGTAGAGAGTTGCAAGCCATACTTCAGTGTCCTAACGTTCTCATAACCCTAGGTCCAGCCGGCATGATGCTCTTCGAAGAAAGGGGAGTCGTGAGCTCCGTTCCTACACGTGCCCGTAGCGTGGCCGACGTGAGTGGTGCCGGCGATACAGCCATCGCAACGCTGGCCACATGTATTGCAGGTGGAGCCACGGTTCAGGAGGCAGCTACGCTTGCCAACACCGCTGCTGGCGTTGTCGTAGGTGAACCTGGCATCGTAAGCATTACCAAAGAAACGCTGCTCGAAGCCGTCCACGACGACGCCCTTCGCTCTGTTGAACGACAATGATCAATACTCCTGTTGACGAGGTAGCCCTGTTGGGCAGAAAGCTCCGCGCTGAGCAGCACACGGTGGTGTTTACCAATGGTGTGTTCGACATACTTCATGCCGGACACGTCACCTACCTCGAGCATGCACGATCGCTGGGCACCATCCTGGTTGTTGGTGTGAACGACGATGCAAGTGTTACGCGACTCAAGGGGCCTACGAGGCCAGTGAACACATTGGATGATAGGATGACGGTCTTACGTGCCTTACGAAGTGTGGACTTCGTCTATCCGTTTTCAGAAGACACGCCCATCGAGCTCATTACCGCTCTCCTTCCACATGTTTTGGTGAAGGGGGCTGACTATTCGCGTGATACCGTTGTAGGTGCTGATGTTGTGGAGCAGCATGGAGGAAAGGTGGTTCTCGTGCCGCTAGTGGAAGGACGCAGCACGACCAACATCATCAATCGCGCGCAAAAGGCTTGAACCAGATCTCGCCGATGCTCACGGATACGAAAAGCCGACCGAACAATTCCTGCATCGCACCATCGGCCTGTGGTTGTCTAATGCCCAAGGAAACAGCTGCATCGACCATGGCATTGCCACCAAGTGGAAACGAGATTCCCGTGGAACCACTGTATTCGTAGATGTTGGCTCCTTTGTACGTCACGTACAACTTCTCGTAACAGGCACCAAGGTACCAGCCGATTCTATCAGCATACTCGGCATTTGGATGTTGTGAACCGAAGGCAGCATAGCCAACACTCGCACGTAAGCCTGTTGTATAGGCAGCGTCAGGACGTGGGTTGATCGTCATCCCTGTGTAGTCGCTCATCATCACGTCGGCACCAAGCCGCCCACTCCCGATGCGTCCGGAAGCGCCCACGCCATATTGCATCGGTAGTTGTGTCGTTGTCTCCGTGATGGTTGTTGTGTCGAGATAGACCGAGCCCGAAGCTGATCCCACTGCTCTACGTGTGATGTAACTGCTACCGTCGCCACCAGCCGTTGCAAATGCACCGACACCAAGGGTTGACGATGGTTCCCAGTAAGCACCGGCACGGTAGAGTAGACCGCGAACATCATTCGTCAGCTTTGAGTACACCTTCGAGTAGTCACCATTTGCCGACACGTTATCGGTGTAGCTTAGCAAGCCGAACATTGCACCGATGCCGAGTCCAACGCGTAGTGTTGGAAGCAACTTTACCGAGGCAGCAAACTGTGCTTGACTCGTCCCACCCTCACCTTGTTGAAGACTGCTGCCTGTGATTGTTGTGCCGTCGACCTCGGTGCTAAGCGATCGTTGAACCATGTAAGCAACTCGAGAAAACGGTGTGATCGCAAGCGAGAAGGCGAAGCCTTTGGCAGTGTCGACGGAGAACATGGCCACGACACCATCAAAGTTGCCATTGTTCTGTGCAAGGTTTACCGAGGGGGCTTGGTTGATGTGTTGATTAAATCGGTAACTGGCTTGAATCCGTGTTGTAGGACACAGACCCATGAGCGACGGGTTTACCATGTTGATGCCGTACGGAGTAGGCATCCCGATCTGTGTGCCCGACAATGCATCGTACTGGGCACCAACCCATGGCCGAAGGTCGCCGATACCAAGACTACTATAGTTCGATCCACCCTGCGCATGGAGTGGTGTGGTTATTACACCACCAAGCACGAGTGCAAGCGCCAACGCAACAACCGTTACTCTCATTTGAACACCGTCGGAATGGTGTACACTACCGTAAACCGAGGAGCAAGATCTGGCGTGCTATCAGCCCCCTCCAACACAAGGCGGTTCATCTTCCAGGTGTTGTAGGCGCTGGATGGACGTAACTCTAATGTCCCATGACCACCATCCAGTTGAATCTGCTGAGCGATGGCGCTGATGTTCGTAAAGACAAACGTGGTTGCATCGGAACGACGCATATCGTAGCGCAAGACTCTGCCTGATGCAGAGGTGTAGCTTAGCTCCAGTACTTCGTCGACGCCACCGGAGCCAACAACTGATGCCGTAGGGTTTACGTGGACGCTGAGTGATGCGCCTACGACGACGGCATAGGCTGGCAGCGAGTCCAGCTGTGCCTTGAACTGTACGCTGTGAATCCTGGCGCCTTGTACAACGAGTTGGGATGGTGCTGCAGGTGCAGTGTTGACGAAGGAAGCAACGGCGGTTTTGAGGAATGTCGTGTCCGGCTCGGTACTATCGGCATGCTTGGTAATCAACCGCACCATCATGATCTGAGTGTTCTGCTCGGCATTCCTGAACTGTCTGATACTTGAAGTGTTCGTCGGCAGGATGACCATGCCATGAAGTTCGTTGACGCGTCGGGCAGAGTCGGCACCAATAACCATCCAGCGACGGGCTGCTGATTTGCTGAACGGTGCGTAGACAAGCGTGTCGGTTGTTGCAACCGTAAGCGTCGTATCCATCACGCGATCAGTCGTTTCGGTGTAGTACGACGTGGAGCCGTCCGACGTCCACACACTATCCCAGGTGATTTGCGTTTCCCATAGCTTCTGCAGATCGTAACCACGCAAGCCAACCGTAGTGTTGAGTGTGTCGCCATAGAGATAGGGTTGTGGACGCAAGCCAAGGGCACATTCGACCACTTCCCATTTTGTTGAATCTCCAAGAGCCGGGTAGTCGAGGAGTTCAAGGAAGAGCCGACCTTCTGCATCGTCCGTCTTGCCGAACAAGAAGTACGTTGGATTGTACATCACCGGATAGGCCGAAATCGTATGCAGACTATCAAGCAGCGGTGTTGAGCCCGATGCATTCGCATACAACGTATCGGTACCTTGAATCAGGTCGGACCCCACCTCCGTCGGTGCTTCGTTGCATGCAGGAAGAACCAACCAGCAGAGGGTGATCAGAAATGCTATGTGCCAGGTGCGGACAGCCGCAGGAATTATCACTTGCCGTCCTTGACGAGGTTTCGATAAAACACATCGTATGGCTTGGCCGACAAGCTCCAGCTTACGTTGGTACTCATGGCGTTTGCAACGATGGTCTGCCAAATCTCTTGTTTTTCGTGGCAAGCAACAGCACGTTCAACGGCACTGACGAGTTCTGCGGCATCAGCCTTTTTGAACAAGAAGGCATTGCCCGTACCCTTGTTTGGTACTACGTTCTCCAGACCTTCGGCGATACCGCCAGTGATGTGTACCACAGGAATCGTACCGTACACCAAGGCGCATCGCTGATATTGTCCACTTGCCTCCGTCACCGATGGCTTGAGCAGCAAGGTTGAACCAGCGATGGCATTGTGAGCGAACTCCTCGTCGATTCCCGTCTTCATACTCACCAGACCCGGGAATTTCTTGGCAATGGTTGTGAGTGCCTTTGTGTGTTCCGTAGGAACGTCGGTAGCAATGAGTACTTGAACGCCGGCCTTGACTAGACCAGGGATGGCCTTGGCAAGTACTTCTGCACCATGGTCGGCATCGGTTGGACCGAGCATTGTAGCAACGACGGCCTTGCCGTCGACCTTCAGGCCAGAGGCACGCTGTAGTTGTTCGCGAACTCGCACCTTGTTGGAAGTGTCGGACGCATCAAATTTTGACCGAAGGAAAGGATCCGTCTTTGGATTCCAATGCAACAAGTCAAGCCCATGAGGGAAGCCGGCGACCTTAGCCCCCTTCGATCCCTTGGTTTGCTTGCCGACGAGAGGTGCCCACTTTGAAGTCCACTCCTTGTTCTTCTGCAATTCTTCGGCATAGCCGGGCGACATCACCGTCACTGCGTCGGCATACGTCACGCCAGCGCGCAGGAAGTTGGCCTTGTCCTTATACCGCATTGAAGCAGCAGCTTCGTCCGGCAGACCAGTCTTGGCAATCGTCTTAAGCGGGAAGATCCCTTGATCGTCGAACGACGTAATGGTCTGGATGATGCGCGTCTTCTTGAACTCGTTGGCGTACAATGTGCGCAAGTATGCCGGCAGCAAGGCCGTTTGCCATCCCACGCAATGGATGATTTCGGGGAACCATCCCAGGAGCAGGCATGTTTCGATGACCGTGCGGTTAAAGAAGATGAATCGCTCGTCGTTATTTGCAAAAGGCTTGCCAGTGGTGTTATCGACCATGAACCCTTTGTTTACATCTAGCAGCGTCGTATTCGTTGTGATGTAGGCCTGAACCTTCACACGTGGATTGTTGATTGACGACGATTTAACGGTTGCCAGATGGGTGTCCGTACCAACGGAAATTGGCAGGTCACGAAGACGGTTGATTTCGTGGATACGGTTCTTCCGTTCTGAAATGAAGCCGTATTTGGGCATCATGACGCGGATGTCGTGTCCGACTTCTCGCGTCCCCAATGCATGCGCATAGCATACATCTGCCAGCTCCGACGTTTTCAGGAAGGGATAGACTTCGCTGGTTACGAGGAGGATACTGTGAAATTTTGACATGGGCAGGGGGCTATGGTAAGCGTGGGTGGTGTTTGGATATAGATGCTGCAAAAATACCAAATCACAGTTGTTTTGCACCTATTTCGGAGTAAATTGGTAGCTAACCTTTCCATGGAGCTCACGGTATGGAACCTCGAATCATTTCTGCCATAGCGGTTAGTGCCGCCGTCATCCTTGGTACATGGATCCTTGGTTCTGCGTGGAAGAGCACGCATTACGCTACGGAGCGAATCAATGTAACGGGGCTGGCAACACGCGACTTTTCGAGTGATCTGATTGTTTGGAGTGCATCGTTTGAACGGAAGGCCAACGTCATCAGCGAGGCCTATCCATTACTCAAGCAAGATGCAGAGCGTATTCGCAAGTATCTGGCTGACCATGGTATCAAGGATGCCGACATTGTTTTTGATGCAGTTGACATTCGGAAAGAGTACCGTAGTGTTCAGGACAACGACCGATATTATCAGCAGTTTGATGGTTTTCGGCTAGCACAGTCGGTGCGCGTCGAAAGTCGTGATCTCGACAGAGTCGAAAGTGTTAGCCGCGAGATCAGTGAGCTTTTGAATGCAGGCATTGAGTTAACCTCTCAGCAGCCCCAGTATTATTACACCAAATTGGCAGAACTCAAGCTTGACATGTTATCCAAAGCCTCGGCGAATGGCAGGGCTCGTGCTGACTCCGTCGCCCAGAATGCCGGAAGCAAGTTAGGATCCCTACGCACAGCCGAGACAGGCATCTTTCAGATAACTGGTCAGAACGCGAACGAAGACTACACGTGGGGTGGCGCATTTAACACGACGTCGCGCGAGAAGACGGCCAGCATTACCGTACGCATGGAGTTTGAGATCCGGTAGATCGGTCGCCCTAATTGAGGCATGCATTGTCACTGCGGTTCGTCCAGCGATTGAGTAGTCTCCTCCTTTATCGGACCACATGTGTTCATGATGGAGCGATGGCTTCAACTCACAACAACCATCAACCAACAACTACCAACAACTATCAATGGTTGTGCGGAGTGCAACAAGAGTGTTGTTACCGGCATTTCGGCTGTTAGGCTTGAAGAGTACTTGTTGAGGAAACAGTCAGGTTTGCACCCGGGTTATGCTCTGTGGTAGATAACGTCACCTCAAGACTGGGTCTGTAGGCCGGGACTGTCCGGATCTCGAGGCTTCCATTGACCCTGCGGGCCCACCCCCCGCCGCCGCCGCCAAGTATCCGCAGGCATTGGCTTACACACCTCTCCCGTCCGCAAGTAACCAGTTCTACTGGTTCTCTCGGGGTATGAAGCTCTCGCGCTTTGCATGCATGGCGTGAGAGAATGGAGAAGTGTATAGAACCTTGTAGTGCACATCGTTCATAGTGTGACAACCATGTCGCGGCTTCGGTTCAAGGCTAGAAGATATCAAGTAGCGGCAGGGTGTGGCAAGCGCTCAGCGGCCATGCCGACACGCGTCATCACGAGAGTGTTGTGGTCCGGGCCAAAGCGTTGTCAATCCTCGAGGTTGATTGCCTGGGACGTCGACCCGCGAGAATGTTTCAAAGCCGGCGTGGAAGCCATCACGTCTATCACGCGCAAAGAGCATGCCCCCTACAAAACCCATTCTCCTCGATTACATTTTTCAATTCTTTTCAATTCTTTTCAACTTTTCGCTTGTTCATTCCAACTTTACCCTTATGTTTGTTGTCCCTGCCGCGCGGAACAGTGGTAAGGGCAAAAGGGAACAACGCATGTTGGGCCCTTTTTTTCGCGACGTTCCGAGGTGTTCTTTGACAACGGGAAGCAAATTATAACTGGGTAGGAAACACACAACCTACCCCTGTCAATATCTGGCGAAAGCCAGAGATGATACAATGCGTGAATAGCCAGGAGAACTAAACAATGGAATCAAACATCCAACGGAGAGTTTGATCCTGGCTCAGGACGAACGCTGGCGGCATGCCTAACACATGCAAGTCGAGGGGCTCTTCGGAGTCACTGGCGCACGGGTGAGTAACACGTAGGTCATCTACCCCTATCA
>JAGFIZ010000089.1 GCA_024103135.1 Bradyrhizobiaceae bacterium
ATCGACGGATTCAATCACATTGCCAACGTGCTTGACGGCATTGTGTACACTGACGGAGAACCCAAAATGGTCGCATAATTCAGCCAACCACAGGTGTCCTCATCCACAACATTTGGAAGTATCCCCAGTCGGGTTTCTGCATACGGAACCTTGCGCACACCCGTCTCAGAGCTGAGGTTCTTTCTAGGTGTTATGGTTAGAACCGAGCCGTCCATGACCATGTCGAGATACTTTGTTGATATGGTATCCTGCCCCTTTGCAGAAATCGTCATAACTGCCGCGAGAGTTATCATCATGAGCGCTTTCATCGTTGTCTCTCCTCCGTGGATGAAGTAGTGTGAGGGTAGTTGCGGTTTGTTTGGTAGTGACAGCCAGCGGTCAGTAAGAGAGTTGGCTCTGCTTATTCGCTTGCTAGAGACAAGCATGTGTAAAGCCTGCTTGTTGTCAGTAATCTTCCGCGTACATTTTGATAACAACGAACTTGTCTATCCAATCGAGCTTCTTTTCGTCGATGTATAGGTAGCGTTGATTCCAGAACTCGAACTCTTGATCGCTCTCGCTCATGACCTTGAATGGAATGCCGTTGAGTAAGCAACTCGTTCCATCAACCGATTTCCTAATCTTTATGAAGTCGCTGTAGTGCTCAAGGATGAATCGTATTGATGTTGCAATGGCAACGCGAGGCACCAACAAATTGTCATTGCTGTCAGGAATAGCTCTGACGCTAATGATGACCCCGTACAACGGCGCGTTGGGAAGTACGTTGCCAAATCGGTAGACAACATTCATTTCACCGAAGTTGTCGAAGACGGCACGACGAGCACCCAACAAGAGTGTGAGTGAGTCAAATTCTGGCGTCAGTGTATCCCACGGGCTGAACAGCAGCTTTCTTGTTCGCGAAGTGTCCGTGAAGTACTCCTTTAGAGCACTGCCCACGAAGTCAATCTGATCTTGCGTGAGATTGTAGGCATAGCGCTGACATGATGCTTCACTGTATGGGCTTTCGGGAACAGCTACTCGTTCAGTCCCGCCCTTACTTGTCTCCGTTTGTTGAGCGTGTACGATAGCCGGTGTAATAACCAGCAAGCATGCAACCATGAGCGTGTTCATGATCCTCTCCGTATGGTGTGGAACTTAGTTGCCTATGGTTGCAAGGGTCATGGTACTCCGCAATGGTTGTGCGATAATGGTTGTGCGATTCTGATACCACTCCTACCGCTGCTCTGATTGCTGCGTTAATGGTAGGGTGGAGTAAAACGAGAGACGTGAGAATGATTCGTGTGATGCGTCGGTAGGGGGCTGACTAGCTCTTGCTTGATGCTCAACGTCAGTTGCTGACGTGTCTGTCCTGACTCTCGCCCGAGGATGGGCTGCGTGGTAATGCTTGATGACGCTTGAGGACTGTTGATGACGCTTGGTCGAGCTCGGCCGACCTGTTCTCCCGTGATGTCTACCCGTACAATCACCGTTGGTGACTGCTGTCTGCTATGCTTGTTGTTATGCTCGCTCTGTTATGCTTGCTGCACCAGGCATGCAATACGATGCATGTAATTCGATGCATGCCGTTATCTACCACGGTACGTGCTCATTGCCGTTCACTAACCTGCTTGCATGTTGCTGCCGACATTTCGATAGCCCCCTTACTACTATCACGGTTTGATGTGTGATAGCCAGTTGTCGCGAATCTGAACGAACACAAAATCAATGTACTCCTAGCAAGATCGAATTGACAGGCTGGTTATTGTATGCCACGACGAGAGAAGTTTCAAAAAATCGTTGTGCGGACAGAATGTGTCGATTGACTGAGGAGGAAGACGCAAAATGCAGTGGTGCTTCCACACGCTCAGTGATAGTGTGCTCGGTCAGCGTGTGAAGAAGTTGATCTACGAGACTGCGCAGATATCAAGCTCGATGTCCTTAGTGCATATTGAATATGACCTTGGCGGACAAGCAGAATGCCCGTTCCTACAACCTGCCTCGAGAAACAAGTGTACACTAGATGTGTGCTGCTTGAGACGTCTGCCACCTCAAACCTTTCAGGGTAATGAAGTGTACACACCTGTGTTGCAGTTGAATCCCCGCGACCTACAAAGCCCCCTACATAATCATGGTAGGGGGGACGTGACTATGCAGCCCGTGGGATGTTGAAGGTGATGCTCGTGCCCATGCCGAGAGCAGAGCTGATCGTGAAGGTGCCGCCATGGAGTTCGACAAGGCGCTTGGCGATTACGAGTCCGAGACCGATGCCTTGCTGCTCCTGTGTCTTCCGACGGAACTGACGGTATGCGCCAATCTGCAAGAGCTCCTGCTCCTGCATGCCCACGCCATGATCTCGGATGGTGAAAGTAACATCCGAGCTGGTTGGCGTTGCTGTAAAGGTTACTGGCGAGCCCTGACGTGAAAAGTACAAGGCATTGTCGATGAGCTCTCCAGTAATCTTGTCCAAATGCTGCTCCATCATGGCTAGCGGGATGCCCTCGATGTCGAGTGCAATGGTGAGGTCCTGCTGGCGCTCATGCGCCAAAGCCCGCTGGATTGCAGTGTCATACACAATCGCTGCTGGCTCACGTGTGGTGCACTGCCGCATGCGATCGATATGGAGTGGACTGTCGGCCAAGGTCTCGATCTGGGCATACACAAGGAAGTTGTCCGTTACCCGAAGCAGACGTCGCGCCGCAGAAAGCACTTCCGCGCTAACTTCACGGATGTCTTCCGGCGCTATGTCCCGTGCATGACCGTGCAAATACGAGGCTTGACCTATGATGTCAGTGAGAGGGGTGCGATATTCGTGTGGCAACGCATACAACAACGATGGCTGCGCGGATACTGGCGAGATTACCGGTGGTACCTCCCCAGCGACGGGCAATCCCTGGATGGCCATCAGCGAGTGGATGCCTGCCTCGGTAATCGGACGGGATATGACCCCATACGGTACGCTGGTTTCACTCAGGGGCTCCGAGTCGTCGGCCAACACCACGAATGGAGTGTCCACATTCAAACCATGGATGTATAGCTTCTCCCGCAAGTCACGGAATGCCAAAAAGGCAGAGTCGAGCACGATGGCCGATGGTCGGTGGTGGCGAACCAAGGCCTGGGCCGACTGTAGGTCGGAAGCGACTAACACCGATAGACCGGCATCCAGAAGCGTGTGGGCTGTCTCTGCCCGACGCTCAGGATTCCCGTCAATCAAGAGAATGGTTTTGGGTGATGTGCTTGCCATACTAACCTCGTGTTTTCCGTCTGCGTTCTATCAACGATGGCAACTTATCGGGAACGCTAGGGGCAATGCAAATCAAAAAACGCAAAAATGTTACATGGGTATTTTGGCAATAAATTGACCTCTCGACCTTGAAGAAGCCCGTAAATACAGGAAAGTGGCTCGCAATTTTGCTTGGATACACCTTTGTTAACCTGCCATTTGTTACATCGCAGGAGCTTCAATTTTTGCAAAAAAAAGTTGCAAAAGGTCAACTTTCTTACCTGGAAACAGGGGTCGACAAGATCGCCAACACCTTCGTCTTCACCGGAAATGCCTCCCTCGAGGCCGATGTTATGGGCGGTTTGCTGCAGTTTTCGAATCAGTACCGGGGGAGTGCGTTTAGGACTACGACGACGGCTGTGCGGGACGACGAAACGGCTACCTTGTCGTTAGAACATGGGCTTGGCGGGGATTTTTCGAGCCTTGTGCGGGGCTCCTGGGTGCTTTCCCGCGACAACCGGTCCATTGGCCTGAGCTCCCTCCAACGGATTAATGGCGGGGCAGGGGTACGGTATCAGCCCAATCCCACGCTATGGGCCGAGCTCCTGGGGGGCGTGGAGTCTACCACTCAACTAGGGGTCGAAAACACGGGTCCGCTGGCCAGCGCAACCGTTACCCTCGCCGAACTTTCCATCGATCAGCTGCTCCTCTCGGGTTCGGCACTGGCAGATTGGCATAGGGTGGACGAGACCAGAACCAATGCCGACCTGGCCGTACACGTGCTCGGACAGCACCTCCAGCCCGATGGGTCATACGTGCGTGTCGGGTTAGGGGGCGATGGATTACAGCGGGAGTTCCTTACCACCCTGTCCGGCGGCTCGATGCCCGATGCGGTGGAGTCGCGGAATGAGCAACGGGCCGACGGTATGGTGGACGTGTTGTACTACGTGCTGCCAGAACTATCGGTGGGTCTTACGGGCTCGATCAACCTTAACGGCATTGGTCGTGGCTATGCTGCGCCCGTGATTGGCTCGGCAGTCTCGGCCGTTCAACGTCACCTGGATGAATTCGTGCTCAACATCCAGGGGAGTGCTACCTACCGAACAGAGAGAGTCATGGCCATGGCTCAGGGGACGTTGTACCGTCGCACGGAGGACAATACGGTTCGTCAGCACTTTCCACTCTCCGTGGATGATCTTGCCGAGCTGGGGAATCAGGAATACCAACGTGACAACAGAGCGTCACGCGCACGGTTCTATGCCATCGGTGCCTGGATGCCCAACGCTACGGACACCCTATCGGTAGAATACACCGGTTGGCTGCTGCAGTACGACACGCCAAGTTCGCTGAACAATGACGACAGGGACGAGCTAAGCGTGATAACATCGATGCGATATGCGCGTAAGGTGTCCGACATACTCAGCGTAGGCCTCTCTGCCGGCGTGCAGTATCTGCACACGGTATACCTCAAGGCTGCGCGTAGTGCCTTCAACAACCAGAACAACGTCCTCCGACTCTCGCCATTCGTGAAACTCACCACCCGTACACTCTCCATGCATCCTGTCTTTGAAGTCCTGGCCAACTACACGGTATACGACTTCGAAGGGAAGGGGGCTCAGGCACACTCCTACGGTTATCGTCAGATTAGCTATCGTGACAGTATTCGCATCCAGCTCACCAATCAATTGCGTTGTGAGGTTCCTGTACTGGCACGATACTTCGAACGGAGTACGCTATTGTGGGATGCCTTCGCAGAGATTCCACAGGCGGGGACCTTGGAGTATCTTGTCAACACCAGACTCTTTGCCCAACCCAGTCTCACCTGGGATGTTGGAGTGGGCGTGCGTTGGTATACATTTGAACAAGCAAGCTTGATGAATACTCCAGGAATCCCATCAATCATCGGATCCATCCGATCGTGGGCGCCAGAAGTGGTGGTCCGGTTCCGACCATTAAGTGGTTCGACGTTGGACGTTAGTGGTTGGTACGAATTCCAGACGCTCATCCCTCAGGCAACGCGTGAGTTGCCAAACCTGTTGTTGCACGCACGTATCGCACTGTGAGTATGGCAACGGCAACCTTGATACTGGCAAGCAGTCGGCACAGCTTACACCAGATTGAACCGTTCCTGGTTGGCCAAGGGATACAAGAGCTTGTTTCAGCCAAGACCTATCACAACATGCTTGTCGCTGTACTCGAAGCAGTGAACAATGCCATCGTCCATGGTCACCAGGAGGATGTCTCCAAATCCGTCACCGTACGCCTGACCACCTTGCCTACAAGCATCACCATCACCATCGAAGACTCTGGTGCTGGCTTTGATGCTACGTCAGTTCCCGATCCACGTCTGCCGGAGAATATCCTCAAGGAAGGGGGACGCGGCGTGTTCTTGATGCGCGAGTTCGCCGACGAGGTGCGCTTCGACGTGCTTGAACATGGGATGCGTGTGGAATTGCTCTACAAACTCTAACTGGCTTTGAACAGGCGCATACGCACACACGCATACGCATACACATACGCACACACGCATACGCATAATGCACACGCAGACACGCACGCACACAGGCACACGCACAGGCACACGCACAGGCACACACGATCACTCGTGAATGCCTAACTGCATAGCCGAGTGTGCTGACACTGAGGCGCCCGTATGCTCGGCGTCAACACGTCAGAGGTGTCAGGGGGGGTGTTTTACTGACGGTAGGCGTTGCCTTGTAAGGCATACTTGCCAATGAGGTCAAACTCAAGGTTGATCTGTTTGCCCACCTCTACCGAACGCAGCGTAGTTACCTCCTGCGTATGCGGTATGATGGCTACCGTGAATGTAGCCGTGTTGTTGACGGGCTCCGTAAGCGATGCCACCGTAAGCGAGATTCCATCAATACAGATCGAGCCAACGGGGATAAGGTTTGGACGGAATTGTGCAGGGTACTCGATTTCCATCGAAAAGCCGGCATCGTGTGGAGTGATGGCATGAACGGTCCCAACGCCGTCTACGTGACCTGACACTAGATGTCCGCCCAGTCGTTGTCCCAACACCATGGCCCGTTCAAGGTTGACGGTTGCGCCAACGGTAAGCTGACCCAACGTCGTCTTCCTCAGGGTTTCGCTCACGGCCGTTGCAGTAAATCCGTCGGCAGTGGCAGACTCGACGGTAAGGCAACAACCATTGACGGCAATGCTATCGCCAACCTGCACGCCGTCCATAATTGTCGGCGCCTGAATGTGGAGCGTTGTACTGTCGGCAGCCGGTGCAACAGCAATGATTTTACCAACGGTTTCTACAAGTCCGGTAAACATCGCATCAAAGTTGGAAAGGTGGGTCAACTGCGGCATATTCGTTATGCATTGCAGAGCCACAATTTAACTTCAACATGTTTGGTATCACGAGTTCAGAACACAGTGTATGGAATCAAGCTGTAGGTGCAGCAACAATTGCTGAACTTGTTCCACACGTTCCGTCTGATGCCATTGTTGTGATTCCTTCGACGAAGCTTCGGCAGGCCATTCGTCGTTCCTGGGCACGCATACGCGCTCACGAGCCGGTACCGCAGCTGGTGGCCATGCCTCAGTTTCATCTGAACCTCTTGCAACAGGGTGATGCAGAGGCTGGTAGGGGGCTGATTACCGATGCAGAAGCATCCATCCTGCTCTCGCTTGCTGTTAACGATACTGAACTTCCGTTCCCACCACCAGGCATTACGGCATCACGGATCATTCGGTGGAAGCAGGAGGGCGAGACGCCTGATCATGTGGAGTACCAGTTTCCACGGGACGACAGGCCATATGATCTGCGTCTGCTAGATCATGTACTCTCGGTATGGCGCGCCTACGAGGCACGCAAGCGATCGTTGATGGATCGGGGCGATCTTGCCCAGCGTGTTGTGAACATGTTAGCAAGAGATGTGGAACCGATGGCTAGGAAGGTACTTGTCCTCTCGACGCATGGTCTCTCCCGTGTTGATCGGTTGCTACTCATGCTGCTCCACCGTAAGGGATGGGATGTGGGCATACACTTTGCCCTTCACGTAGGAGAGTCCACAAGAACATCTGCAGAAGTGCAGTGGCTGGTGGCTCATGGCTGGCATCATGCTTCGACCAGCGCGTGGGAAGCCCCCTTACCAATCGTCGTTAAGGCATCATCACCAACCGACGAGGTGCGCCGAATACTTGGAGCAATCAAGGAGTATCATGCACAGGGCATTGCACTTGGCGATATGTGTATTGTCCTCCCAGATGGTGGACCGTACGAAGATCTCCTGCTGGAGCATGCCGTCGACGGTGTGCCGCTTGGCTTGCAACGTCGACGTTATGCAACGTCGGCTGCAGAGGCCACGCTCCTGCATAGTGTGTGTATGGTAGCGGTGGAAGGGTGGACGCGACCAGACGTGCTGCGACTGGCTGCCCATCCCTTGTTAGGTGAGAAACATGCACTCAGGGGGCTTACGGAGGCGGTGAATGTGTTGCGGGCATCGGGTGGACGTGGTGCGAAGGAGTGGCAAGATCTGATGCGTGAACAGTCAACCGTGAACGCCTTTGTTCGCACGGCAATACAGGCATTGGTCCGCTACACATCGGTGTTCACCCTGCAGGGAACAGCACAGCAATTCGTCAAGGCGATGACGGAGCTTGCAGCGATGCTTGACGTGGTGCTGACGCGCGAGGTGCAGGAATCACTGTACCGCTATGCCAGCTACGACCAGCGCCTGGGATTGCCGCCGTTGTCGCTTCGCACGCACCTTTCACAATGGTGGCGACAACTGTCGGAAGTATCCTTGCCATCTCCACCAATCCATGCAGGATCGGTACATGTGCTTAAGGCCAACGAACTACGCATGCAACGCTTCAAGGTCGTCTTCGCACCTGGCATTGTCGAAGGTCTGCTGCCGCAGATCGCACGTGACACGTTGGATGCGCACATCACGGGCATCGAGCAAAAGTCCTTGGACACGGAGCGTTGGTCTGACATCTGTCAGGCAGCAACGGATGGCACCTTCGTAGTAACGTGGCCTGCAGCCACGGCAGGAGAACCCTCGACCAAGTCGGAGTTTCTGTACGACGTTGATGATACGGTCAAGACGGGCGTGCAAGCACTTGATGGTGCTTCGGCATCATTGCTCCTCAACGAGTATGAAGTGCGGGCATTGGTTGAAGGTGCAGGACGGAAGGTGGACACTCGTCAACTCCAGCGCGGACTCGAAAGGTCGGAGCTGACGGCTGAGACCGACAATGCAGCAGCGCTCGTGTGGGGTAAGCCGCTAAGTCCAACACGTCTGGACACCATGGTGGCCTGTCCGTACAAGTATTATGCAAGCTACTTGCTTGGGCTAGATCAACCCGACGAGACCGACGAGTCGATTACACCGTTGGAACGCGGTAGTCTGATGCATGCAGTGGCTCAACGATTCTTTGAGACAGTGCGTGGTACCCCAACGATAGAGCCAAGGACAATCGACGAGTTGTTGAGGATGAGGGCTTACATCACGGATGACATCAAGGAAGGCATCACGGCTCCGTCGCTTGAGTCGCTCATGTCAATCCTGGTGGACATCTACCACGACGTAAGAAAAGAGTTTGCACGCGGCTATCTCTACGACGCAGTCGAAGAGTCGCTGCTGCTTGATCGCGCTGGCCGACCCGGCGTATTACGTCGGTGGTTGGCCTTCGAGCAAGCCGAGCAAGCCAAACAAAAACAGGAGCCCATCTACCGACCGGCCTTGTTCGAGGTTGAGTACAAGTCCACCGTGCAGCTCGACAATACCCGCACCGAACCCGTCAACCTTCGCATCGACAGGATTGATATCGGCATCGAAGACGGCCAGGTATACGCAGTGGTATGGGATTACAAACTCACGAAAGGCACCATCCCGGAGAAACGCGCCATCACGAGTGGCGAGCGCACGCAGCCGGCACTGTACGTCAAAGCAGCACAGGCCTGGTTTGACGACCGCGGCTTGGATGTTCGCGTGAAGCGCATGGGCTACCGTACCGTTGGGAAGGATGTTGCGAAGACGGATGACCCCAAATCCAAGATTGCCCTTCCTATCGAGAAGTCTGATGTTGAAGCACTGGAGCAAGCAACCGTTACCTTTGGCATGGTTGAAGAAGCACTGGATCGAATTCGACATGGAGGATTCCCCGTGCAGCCAATCAAGGGTGCCTGTGAGCATTGCTTTGCGGCGGAGATTTGTCGGGTTGAGAGTTGGGGAGAGTACGTTCAATAAGAAACTGCCCCGATCATCGGAAAAGATGTACTGATGAGATGAACTGAAGAGTAACAAAGCATGGCTAAGAAACCAGTAGTGACAGCATTGAAACCTTCGGAGCTTACGTGGACATGTCCGCATAAGCTGCTACCGTTTAAAACCACGCGAGAGCTAAAGCCCCTTCACAGAATCGTTGGACAGGACAGGGCCGTAGAAGCCGTACTCCTTGGTGCTCGCATTCGTTCGCAAGGCTACAACATCTGGGCTTCGGGTGTGGTGGGAACCGGGCGCATGACTACGGTGCGTCAGTGTCTTGATGATGCGCAGCAAGTCAAACCGCAGCTCTGGGACTTTGCCTACGTGTACAACTTCGTACGCACCGATCAACCCGTGTTGTTGCGTTTTCATGCGGGCGAAGGACGAGTTTTCTGTAGGATGGTTGACGATGCCGTTGTTGTACTGTCGCGACGTATTACACAGTTGTTTGAAGAAGAACAATTCCAGGCAGACAGGAAGAACATCATCCATCGCTTCCAGGCACAGGAGCAGCAACTACTGAGCGAGTTTGATCAGAAGCTTCGGCCTGAAGGGTTTGTTCTTGGACAGATTCAGAACGAGGACGGATCGCAGCGAACGGAGATCTTTCCGTTTATTGACAACAAGCCATTGTCGTTCGAAGAGCTGGACGAACTGTTCCAACAGAACAAGATCACCGCCGACGAATTAGCGAAGATTAGGGACCAGTACGAGCAGTATCGTGAGCAGTTGAATGAGATCGGGAGCAGGTCGCTACGCATCATGGCAAGCTTCCGCAAGGAGCTAGGCAACCACGATCGCGCAGCGGTGGGTGTGTTGATCAAGTCGATCCTGGACGATGTCCGCCAAAGCTTCCCACGTGATCGCGTCGCAGCGTTCCTGGATGGGATGACGGAGCACATTCTGAACAACCTCGAAGACTATGTGCGTGTGAACAGCGCGCGTCTGGCAGGCCAGCTTGACGAAGGACTCGAAGAGACGGCACGGAAGCTGGACCTTGTTCAATCCGTCAACCTGATTGTTGACAATTACGACCAGAAGACTGCACCAGTTGTCGTGGAGACAACTCCCACCTATGCCTCGATGTTTGGAACGATCGAGCGCAGGGTCGACATGCGCGGCAATACCTTTAGCGAGTTCAATCAGATCAAGGCTGGATCATTGTTACGTGCCGACGGTGGCTTCCTGGTCATGAATGCCATGGATGTACTCACCGATGCCAACCTGTGGAATGCACTGAAGAAGGTGCTGCTCTATGGTCGACTCGAGCTACAACCGATCGACACACAGTTCCAACTCAATACGCTCAAGCCGGAGTGGGTGAAGGTGACCACAAAGGTCATCCTGCTCGGTGATGCCAGCATCTACCTTGCATTGTGGGAGGCCGACGAGGACTTCCGCAAGATCTTCAAGGTACATGCCCAGTTTGACGATCAGACCGATCGCACGCAACACATGATCAACAACTATGCTGCCTTCTTTGCGAAGATGGCAACAGAGGAAGACCTCTTGCATTGCGATACTTCAGGTGCTGCAGCGCTGATTGAGTGGGCCGTGGCCTACACGGATTCACAGGACAAGATCACCTTGCAGTTTAGCACAGTGGCCGACCTGATGCGTGAAGCCGTTCACTATGCACATCAGAGTGGTGCCAATCTTGTCTCCCGTACCCATGTTCGCACTGCACTAGAACAACGACGTTGGCGCAGCAACAGCGTCGACGAACAACTCCGTGAGGCCATCACGAAGGGTCGACTCTTGATCGACGTTTCGGGAAGGCGCGTTGGACAGATCAATGGACTAACCGTCTACCAAAGCGGCATCATGGCCTATGGTAAACCGTCGCGCATTACCGCCACGGTGAGTGCCGGCAACGCTGGCATCATCAACATTGAGCGCGAAGTTGATTTGAGTGGTGCCATCCACAACAAGGGTGTGCTAATCTTGTCGGGACTCCTTCGAAGCATCTTCTCGCGTGCACAGCCGATGAGCTTTACGGCAAGCATTGCCTTTGAACAGTCGTATGGCGGGGTGGACGGCGACTCTGCCAGTGCAGCAGAGATCATTGCCTTGCTAAGCGCCATAGGCAACATCCCCATCCGACAGGACCTGGCCATTACCGGTTCGATCAATCAGAAGGGCGACGTGCAGCCCATCGGCGGAATCAACGAGAAGGTCACCGGTTTCTTTGAAGTCTGTCAGGATAGGGGGCTCACTGGCACGCAAGGTGTTGTGCTGCCCTATCAAAACGTACGCGATCTCATGCTCCGCGACGATATTATCGAAGCCGTACGCAAGCACCAGTTCTTCCTGTATCCAGTGCATAGTCTTGATCAGGCAATCGAAGTCATGGTCGACATGCCAACGGGTGGAACGTCGATAAGCGGACAGTTTCCCAAGGACACAGTGTATGCAAAGGTCAAGCAGAATCTCGACGTCCTTCATGAAGCATCAAGGCACAGACAGTAATGCAGCATAACCAACAGACCATACGGGCTAACGAGTATTACACGGCAGTCTTGCGCGATGTCGAACGCCATGCAGAAGAAAACAACCAACAGGCAATCCATCATATTCTGCATACGATCAACGCAGACAACACGAGGTCAAGCTCACTTCACAGCACAACCCTGATCAAGGCGATTCATTCCTACCTGGCCAGCTTTGCCGGGAACCATGTAGAGGCCATCGCCTATCTGGAGGAGGGGCTCAGTGGCTACACGGAGCTCGGTCTGGATTGGAATCACACACTCCTGACCATACGCCTTGCCGAGGTCTACTACAGACTGTCCTCCTTCAAACAAGCAATGCCATTGCTCGAAGCAGCGCATGCAAAGAGCGTACAGATCGGCAACAGAGTGCTTCAGGCACGAGTAGCCGAGACCATGGGACTGTTGCTGCTTCGACTGGGAAGAATCGACGAGAGTCAGGAACGCTTCAACCACGCTCTTGGCGTACAACATGAGCTTAAGGACGAGCGTGCCATACTTAAGCTTAAGTCCAATCTGGGTAGTCTGCACGTACACCGTGGAGAAGCAGAGAAGGCCCTGCAGTACTACCTTGAAGCGCTGCATGGCTTTGAGCAACGAAATGCACAGCATACCGTCGCTTCGGTTGCTACGAACGTGGGGATCTGTTATGCTGACCTTGCCAATTACCCTGAGTCATTGCGATACCTCCATAGGGCAATCGAAGTTGCCGAACAGATCGGTGCAACGTCATGTATGGAGGCGGCAACCGGTGCGTTGGGTGAGGTGTATGAAGCATGTGAGGACTTCGACAAGGCGCTTCATTGGCTTGAAGAGTCGCTGAAGCATGCCCTTGCTGGTGGAAACGTGCGATCGGTCTGTTTGAAGCGACTCGTCATTGGAACAGCACTCATTCATCTAGGTCGTATTGACGAGGCAGCACACCAGCTTGAAACGGCGCATGCGATGGCCACGGAGCTAGACGTCAAGCGTGAATCGGCGTTGGCTTCTGCTCACCTTGCATGGGTGCGGGTTCGTCAGCACCGGTTGGACGAAGCATCGGAACTCATTGAATCGGCGCTCGGCGTGTTGCAACAACCCGGATACGACAGGGATGTTGTACCCGCACTGTTGATTGATGCTAGAATCAGGATGGAGACGAAAGAGATTGACCGATGTATGCAGCAGGTACAACGGGTGATAACAATGACGCCGTCCATGGGAATGGAAAAGGAACATGCCGATGCCCTGCAGTTGTGCTATCGCATTGAACGTGAAAGGAACAATGTCGAATCGGCACTTTCGAGCTTGGAACAATACCTTCAGATTCACAAGCACATTCTTGGCGAACAGCGACAGCGACACTTGTCAATCCTGGAAACAGAGCGCTCGATTAGCGAACAGGCAAAGGAGCACCAGCATGCCATAGCTCATGAACGAAAGCTCAGGGAGCAACAGCGCGCGCTGCTCACGAACATGTTGCCGGAAGTGATCGCAGAACGTTTGATGGCCGGTGAAACCAACGTAGCCGATAGTTTCGAAGAGGTCAGCATTCTGTTCCTTGACCTTGTGAACTTTACCGGACTTGCATCGCGAATACCACCGGAGCACGTACTGTTCATGTTGAACAACATCTTCGGTGCCTGCGATGTTGTCGTGCGTAAGTATGGGCTGACGAAGATCAAGACCATTGGCGACTCGTACATGGCCGTTGCTGGCGCACCAATTGCCCAGGCCGACAACGTCGAGCGCATGGCAAGAGCAGCACTGGAGCTGAGTACGTTGATGACGAAACTCGTCATCAAACTCCCCGATGGCGTGGCCGACACATCATGGGCTAGTCGTGTGGGCGAACTAGAGGTCCGCACCGGCATTCATTGCGGACCCGTTAGTGCAGGCATCATCGGTGCCGAGCGCATGGCCTATGATGTGTGGGGTGACACGGTCAACATCGCTGCTCGTATGGAGCAAAGCGGCATGCCGGGTCTGATCCACGTTACGGAACATTTCCAGCAACGACTAACGTCCTGCAACCCGTCAATTGCCAGCTTTAGAAAGCGTGGACTCATCGACGTCAAGGGTAAGGGGCGAATGGAAACGTGGTGGATGTATGCACAAGGGTAGTGCATCGTTACCACCTCCCTTGATCCGTCGAGCCACCAAACACTAGTGTTTGAAGTGACGCATGCCCGTGAAGGCCATGGCTAGGTTGCGTTCGTTTGCTGCAGCGACCACCTCTTCGTCACGTACCGAACCGCCCGGTTGGATGACGCATGTTGCACCGGCTTCTGCTGCCTGAATCAAGCCGTCGGCAAATGGGAAGAAGGCGTCAGACGCCACCGCACAACCCTCCAATGAAAGGCCTGCATCGGCTGCCTTGCGAACGGCGATGCGCGCACTGTCGACCCTGCTCATCTGACCTGCTCCGATGGCAAGCGTACGGTCGGCCAAGGCATAAACGATTGCATTGCTCTTCACATGCTTGGCAACCTTCCAGGCAAACATCATTGCTGCAAGTTCCGTCTGCGATGGCTCTCTGCTGGTAACAACGCGCAATCCTTCGGACGAGAGCAACTGTGCGTCATGTTGCTGCATGAGGATCCCTCCTGCAACACTGCGAACGTCGGTAAGCATCGCCTTGCGCAACGCCGTGGCGTTCACTACGACTAGGCGTCTGTCCTTCTTCTTCTGCAGGCGCTCCAGCGCATCGGGTGCAAAGCTCGGTGCAATGAGCACTTCGGTAAAGATGGAATGGATGTGGTCGGCAAAGGCAAGATCAATCTCGCGGTTTACGCAGACGATTCCGCCAAACGGACTCACCGTGTCGGTTGCAAAGGCCTTTTCCCATGCATCAAGGAGCGAGGTCCCGGTGCCTACACCACAGGGGTTGGTGTGCTTGATGATGCACACGGTTGGTTCGTCGAACTCCAGGCAGAGTTTAGATGCAGCATCGATGTCCAGGATGTTATTGTAGGACAGCTCCTTGCCGTGGAGCGTAGTGAAGACGTTGCTGTAGTCACCATACAGTGCAGCATCCTGATGTGGATTCTCGCCATAACGGAGCGACATGTGCCTGCGCAATGGTAGGCCAGTCTCAGCTGGATAGCGCATGCCTACGGATTGGGCGAAGTACTGACTGATGCGAGCATCGTATTGGGCAGTATGTGAGAATGCTTCAAGTGCAAGCGTTCGTCGCAGATCGAGTGACGGTGTTTGTCCGCTCGACAACACTTCCAATACCTCTGCATACCGACTAGGGTTGACGATGATGCAGGTATGCTGAAAGTTCTTTGCAGCAGCACGTACCATGGCGGGTCCGCCAATGTCGATATTCTCGATGATCTCCTCGTCCGTTGCCTCCGGCCTGGCCACTGTTTGCTCAAACGGATACAGATTGATCACGGCAATATCAATCGAAGCGATGCCGTGCTCCTTCATCTGTGCAACGTGCTCAGGGTTGTCGAGCACGCCAAGCAGACCACCGTGAATCTTAGGATGCAGCGTTTTGACCCGGCCGTCCATAATCTCCGGGAAGCCCGTAATGTCGGACACCTTCGTCGTCGGAATCCCTGCAGCCGCCAGTGCTGCAGCTGTTCCGCCTGTGGAGATGATGTCAATGCCTAGAGAATGTAGTGCTCGAGCAAATTCAACGATACCAGTCTTGTCAGAAACAGAGATCAGCGCTGTCATGCAGTACGAAGTGTGATGGATAAAGCATACAACGTTACGGGACTTCTCCGAACCAGCGTGTGCGTGGACTGGTTATTTGCGGAAGAACTTTTCCCCGACGGGGTTCTGGCTGAGGTGTAAGGTCGTGGTATCGAGTTACGTTGAAAGGGCTTGGAGGACCTCGTCCGCCACATGAAAAGAGCCGCATGCCAAGGCGGGTCCGCGCATTCGTGCTCGCTCCAGTGCAGCAGCAACGGAAGGGTAGACGCTAACACGTTGGAAGCCGGCAGCATGAGCTAGTTGTTCCAAGGCCTCTGTTGTGGCAGCGCGCGGGATGTGAGGACTGCAGAGGTGGAGGGTGCTCACGAGCGGACGTAAAGCCTGGAGCATACCCAGGATGTCCTTGTCGGCCATGGCACCAAACACCACGTGCCAACTGCCGTCAGCATACCCTGCCTGCGTCAATGTTTCATGCAATGCACGTATGCCACCGGGATTGTGGCTTACATCAAGCATTAAGGGCGGCTGCATGGGTAGTAACTGAATGCGTCCTTCGAGTCCGGTATTCTCGCAGACGTGTAGCAGGCCCTCGCGGACGTGGTCGGGAGTGATAAAGAGCAGGCGCTGTAGGTCGGGGATGGCAGCAAGTACCGTCGCAACGTTTCCTGCTTGGTGGTTACCGGCAAGTCCTACGTCATAGTAGTGTAGTTGGTCGCCAGTTACTGCCCGCACCGTCATTGTAAGATCTGGTCGAATGGCATCAACTTCAACGTTGACAATATCACGTGCTAGTGTAATCGACGAGTGTAGTTGCTGAGCACGATCTGCAAAGACGTTGTAGATGTCTTCCTCGACGTCCGTCGTTGAATCGCTGGAGGCAAGCCGACCTTGCGGTCCCACGACTACGGGAGCCCCCTCCTTGATAATGCCTGCCTTCTCTGCGGCAATGCCCGTGATCGATCTGCCAAGGTAGTCAACGTGGTCAACATCGATGTAGGTGATCACGCTTAAGATGGGAGTGACGATGTTGGTTGCATCGAGTCGGCCACCCAGGCCCGTTTCGAGGACGACAACTTCTGCGCGCTGTTCGGCAAACCACTGCAGGGCTAGGGCTGTGGTGATTTCAAAAAACGTCCCGCCAATGGTGCTGGCATAACTCATGAGCGGCTTGGCAAGACGCTCAATATCACCATCGCTGATTGGCTTGCCATTGATACGGACACGTTCGTTGAATACTCTAATGTGTGGTGAGGTGTAGAGTCCGACCTTGTACCCGGCGCACTGGAGAATCGAAGCAAGCATGGCACTCGTACTGCCCTTGCCATTGGTGCCGGCAACGTGAATGAAGGTAAGTGTACGTTCAGGATTGCCGACGAATTCACAGAGTGCTGTGATGCGCTCCAGTCCAGGCTTGAACCCAGCTTGCGTCATCCCGAACAGCTCTGTTAACAATGGCGTGATGGACATAATTGGTAGGTGCTCGAACGAACGATTGGCAGTGGTCAAAAATAGAAAGGCCCGTCATCACTGACGGGCCTTGTAGGGTTGTGTTGTCTGCGGAGATTAGGCCACGGTTTCGTCTTCGACAGACTGACTGGATTCGAGATCCTCGATGGTGGTTTCTGCACTTGCAGAGCCATCAACGTTGTATTTGTCTGCGTTCGGAACTGGGTGGTTGGTGTTGTAGGTAGCAACTACATCATCGCCCTTGCCGCGGAGATACTCAACGGCTGAGAGAACGATCTTCTTCTGCTCCTTGTCAAATTCAACCACCTTGAGTGGCAGTACTTGATCTGGTTGGAAGTAGTCAGCGATGTTGCGTACTGGAGCAAAGGAGAGTTGCGAAACAGGAACGAAGCCGTCTACACCTTGTGGTAGTTCGACGATGACGCCCTTGTCGATCAAGCGAATGATCTTGCCTTCGGTTTCTGTGCCGACGCCGACTTCTGCTTCGAAAACATCCCATGGGTTTTCGGAGATCTGCTTGTGACCAAGTGAAATTCTCCGATGCTCGTTGTCGATTGCAAGGACAACAACATCAAGGGTATCGCCCTTCTTCACGAATTCGCCTGGGTGACGGATCTTCTTGGTCCAGCTAAGGTCGCTGATGTGTACCAAGCCATCTACGCCGGGTTCGAGCTCTACGAAGACGCCAAAGTTGGTCAGGTTGCGAACGTCGCCCTTATGTACCGACCCAACTGGGTACTTGGCCGTAAGGTCGTTCCATGGATCTGGCTCGAGTTGCTTCATGCCAAGAGCAAGCTTGCGCTCCGTCTTGTCGATGTTCAACACGATGGCACTAACGATCTGACCAAGCGAAACAACTTGTGATGGGTGCTTGACGTGTTGCGTCCAGCTCATTTCGCTGATGTGAATCAGACCTTCAACGCCCTTCTCGATTTCGATAAAGGCACCGTAATCGGTAAGCGATACAACCTTGCCGCTAACCTTGGTGTCTGGCTCATACTTGGCGCCGATCTCGTCCCACGGATGAGCAGTAAGCTGCTTCATGCCCAACGAAATGCGCTTGCGGTTTGGATCGTAGTCGAGGACAACGACCTTGACTTGCTCGTCGAGGTGGACGATTTCGCTTGGGTGTGTAACACGTCCCCACGACAGGTCTGTAATGTGTACCAGACCGTCTACACCACCGAGGTCGACGAATACGCCGAAGTCGCTGATGGCCTTCACGACGCCTTCGAGAACAAGGCCCTTCTCGAGCATGTTCAGGATCTTGCCGCGCTGGTCGGAGAGTTGTTCTTCGAGGAGTACCTTATGGCTAACGACAACGTTTTCGCTTGGGTGGTTGACCTTAACGACGCGAACGTCGAGAGCCTTGTTAACCCATGCGTCAAAGTCGCGCACTGGACGGATGTCGATCTGCGAGCCAGGCAAGAATGCCTCGATGCCAAGCAGGTCTACAACCATGCCGCCCTTGATTCGGCGGAGGATGCGCACCTGGGTAACGGCTTGTGTTTCGTGAAGCTTGAGAATGTCGTCCCACGTCTTCATGAAATCTGCACGACGACGCGAGAGGATAAGCCGACCATCGGTGTCTTCGATCTTCTCGACAAACACGTCCACCTGATCGCCAGGGTTGAGGTTCTCTGCACCAACAAACTCAGCGCGTGGTACGATGCCTAGCGACTTGAAGCCGATGTCGACGAGGATCTCGTCCTTTGTGACTGACACGACCTTGCCGTGCACCATCTCGTCTTCCTTAACCTTCGAGATGCTCTGATCAAAAAGGTCCAGGAATTGGGCGTCATTCATTGCTACGGCATCAAGGTCGCCCTCTAAAATTGCAGCCAGCGCCGTCTTCTTGACTTGCTTCGTTGCACCCGATGCCGAAGGGGTAGCACTAGCAAGGGCAGACATGCTGACGTCTTCGGTAATCTGGGTTGTTTCTTCCGACATACTGTCTCCTGCTATACAACCAATTCGACTCACTTGGCCGTACACTCTTTGGTTTAGTGGAACATAGGTTTAGAGCCGAACAACAAATGTAAGGGGTTTTGTGCAATAAAGGTTGCGGATTTTTTGGCGGAATTTTCATGGGGTCGTTTCGGCACAAAACCTCCTGATTCATCATTCACGTTGGTATGATTTACCTGAGATCGGCGGTGGAAATCATTGGGGACTGATGGGAAGGGGGCTCGGTAGCATGTAGGTTCGCTGTAATCGGTGGGCGGACTGCTGTGCATAACCTGCTGGTAACTTTGGCGCGATTTTTGGTGTTATAGGGACAAATGGAATGGTTCGACGCATTTGACGAGGTCTTTGCAAGCGTAGAGCGCTACGTAGCAGACCATGGGAAAGCACCCAAGGAAGTGTGCGTATCCCCGACGCTGTACACCTGGTTAGCAGAGTTGCAGCGCGAGAGCACCGTACTCCACGGTCTCCCTTATGGTGAGTTTGTCACCTTGGACACGCCGTACGGAGCGATACCAATCGCCATCGACGAGCATCTGGGTCCGTTCGAAATCATTCCGCAGTAGACGACACATCCCGTTTCGTCACTGTCCTCAGCGTAGCGTAACCCTCAGCTACGAGTTCCCAATCAACGTGGTGCATAGCCCCCTTCAATAGGTCGATTTGTAGTGTGCCGTTAGATTGATGTGTGGTGTGCTGGTAGATCGACGCGTGGTGTAGCGTTGTGATGGATGCCCTGAAAACTGCTGCATGAAGCAAGAGTAACGACGCCCTCGGCAAGCATTACGTATTTTCGTTGTCATGCGCCCATAGCTCAGATGGATAGAGCAGCAGCCTTCTAAGCTGCGGGCCGCAGGTTCGAATCCTGCTGGGCGCGCCATTGTTTGATTTCGAAACCAAGGGGATATCATGGGATACATGAGTGGATTTGGTAACGATTTTGCAACAGAAGCAGAAAAAGGTGCGTTGCCCGTTGGACAGAACTCACCGCAAAAGCATCCGCTAAACCTCCATGCGGAGCAGTTCAACGGCACGGCATTTACCGCACCACGCCACCTGAACAAACGTTCGTGGCTGTATCGTCTGCATCCATCGGTGGTGCACAGACCGTATGAACGGATCGACAATGGCTTGATCCGGTCGACGCCATTCAACGAAGTCGAAACCACGCCAAATCAGCTTCGGTGGAGCCCCCTTCCAATACCAACTGCACCAACAACCTTTGTTGGTGGTATCGTCACGATGGCAGGGAGTGGTGACCTTACCACACAAAGCGGTGTGGCCATTCACGTGTATGCAGCAAACACGTCGATGACCGATGAGTTCTTCTACAATGCCGATGGTGAGTTGCTTGTTGTGCCACAACAAGGTTCGCTGCGGTTCCTTACGGAGATGGGCATCATCGACGTAGAGCCACTCGAGATCTGTGTGATTCCTCGTGGTGTGAAGTTCCGTGTTGAAGTCAACGGTCCAGTACGTGGCTACATCCTTGAGAACTACGGCGCATTGCTGCGCTTGCCCGACCTTGGTCCAATTGGTGCCAATGGCCTGGCCTATCCGCGCGACTTCCTCTATCCCGAAGCATGGTACGAGAACCGCAAGGGCGAGTTCTTGGTGACGGCGAAGTTCCAGGGGAATCTCTGGCAAGGGGCATACGACCATAGTCCACTTAACGTCGTGGGCTGGCATGGTAACTATGCGCCATACAAATACGATTTGCGAAACTTCCAGTGCATCAATAGCGTGTCGTTCGATCACCCGGATCCGTCCATCTATACGGTACTCACCAGTCCGTCGGATTCGCCTGGAACGGCCAATGCCGACTTTGCCATCTTCCCACCACGGTGGATGGTGGCAGAGCATACCTTCCGTCCACCTTGGTTCCACCGCAACTTCATGAACGAGTACATGGGCCTGATCGAAGGTGTTTATGACGCCAAGGAAGGCGGCGGTTTCGTGCCAGGTGGTTCGTCGCTTCATAATTGCATGAGCGGACATGGACCGGACTACGAGACGTACAAGAAAATGTCAGAAATCGATCTTAAACCCGTAAAGCTTGATGGTACCATGGCCTTTATGTTCGAGACGCGTTTCGTCTCTCGGCCAACGGCCTTTGCCATGAGCTGTGCCGAACTACAGAGCGATTATTGGGAAGCTTGGAAGGGGCTATAGAACTGCGTGTGGAGTGTTTAGCATAGCTTGAAGCATGTTGGGTGTTGCTGACGATCCATCATCGTCCACGTTCATTGCGTGACGATCCATCATTTTTTCGTAAGTTTGTGGTCTAGCCAAGTCCCGTGCGATTGTGCCGAGCCCAACCCCGCCAGGTCCGGAAGGAAGCAACGGTCAGTTTGTGTACAAGGTGCTACGGATCACTTGGCTTCTTTTTTTTCTGGCCACCAGATAGGACATAATTGATCCCGGCATGGTTCGCCGAATACTGATCAACGTAACCCCGACGCACCAGCGCATTGCCATCACCGAGGATGGACGGCTGGCTGAACTCTTTACGCAAACGCCCGATAGTGAACACCACGTTGGGAACATCTACTTTGGACGGGTAAGCAAGATCCTCCAAGGGATGAATGCGGCGTTTATCGACATTGGCCTGGATCAGGATGCCTTCCTGCACTTTAGCGATGTAGACTCGTCGCTGGAAGAAGATCACGATGATGATGGTGACGATGATGAGCCGACACCAACGGTCAGCACCGTAGAGTCTTCCGACGTTGCCCTACGCACGGCAAAGGCCGTCCCACAAAAACGACTGCCGACGTTTTCAACGAAGCGTAGCGGCGAGGTGACGATCAACCTGCAGCCCAAACAACACGTCATCGTCCAGGTTACCCGTGAGGCCTACCACCAGAAGGGCGTACGGGTGACAACGAAGGTGGGGCTAACTGGACGAAACGTCGTCCTCCTACCCTTCGATTCCAGTATCGGTGTAAGCCGCAAGATCCAGTCAGGCCGAGAGCGCAAACGCCTGCGCATGAGTGCCCGCGAGGTGTTGCCGGAATCCATGGGTTGCATTATCCGTACGGCTGCTGCTGGACTCGACCCGGCAGACGTACAGCATGAGTTTACATCACTCCTCGAATCATGGCGCGATATCGAAGCCGAAGTGCGCAAGAGCAAGGAACCTAGACTTCTTCACGAAGAAGCTGGCATTGCCCATGGCGTTATCCGCGACCTGTTCAAGGACGACGTGGCACAGGTGGTGGTGGACGACAGGAAGGTCTATCGCGACGTCAAGGCCTACGTCGAGCGAACGGCACCGCACCTGCGTGGCAAGATCGAACTCTACACGGACAACCGTCCGCTCTTCGACACCTTTAGCATCGAACGCGAAGTCCACCAAACGCACCAACGCCGGGTATTTCTGCCAAGCGGTGGTTCGATTGTGATTGACCATACCGAAGCCATGGTTGTCATCGACGTCAATAGTGGTCGTGCTTCGAATGAGAAAACACAAGAGAACAATGCCGTCAAGACCAACTTCGAAGCTGCACGAGAGATAGCCAAGCAACTGCGGCTTCGCGACATCGGCGGCATGGTGATGGTGGACTTTATCGACATGCAGGTGGAAGAGAATCGAAGGAAGCTCTTCAACGAGTTGCGCAATGAAGTAGCACGGGACAGAGCCAAGACGGTAGTCTACCCGCTGACTCAGCTTGGCATCATGCAGCTTACACGTCAGCGCATTCGGCAAAGCATGGCCGAACGTACCAGCGACGACTGTCCGCTCTGCTTCGGTACCGGCAAGGTGCAGAATCCTGCAACCACGATGTCGTCCATCGACCGTTGGCTGCGAAACTTCCGTGCGCGCACATGGAAGCTGCGTGTAACGATCAAGGCACATCCCTACACCGTGCAGTACCTGCAGCGAAATCGATCACAGTCATTATTGCGATGGCTTCGGTCGTACTTCCTCATCGTCAAGCTTCAAGGGGACGACGACATGGAGGCAGGTCAGTTCATCGGTCTACTCCCCAGTGGTAAGGACGTTACCAAGGAGTACATCTAGGCGTGCCACGAACCATAACAATCCTTGGATCAACGGGCTCCATCGGTACGCAGACCCTCGAGGTGCTTGATACATTGTCGGCTCAGGGGGCTGGGGATCACGCCGATACATTCGTCGTTCGATGGCTCACGTGTAATACACGCGTTGCCGACCTCGTACCACAGGTGCGCAAGTACAAGCCCTATGGCGTAGCGATACGCGACGAAGCAGCCTGTGCACAGTTCAAGTCATTATGTCCGGACTTTACCGGACCCGTTCTCTGTGGCGAAGAAGGACTATGTGAAGCTGCGGCTGACCCCGCCAACACCATCGTCATGAGTGCCATGGTGGGCTTTAGTGGTGTAGTGCCGACGGTTGTGGCAATACGAGCGGGTCATCCCATTGCGCTTGCCAACAAGGAGTCGCTCGTCAGTGCCGGAGAGTACATTACCGGCATTGCCAGAGAACAGGGCGTACCGATCCTTGCCGTAGACTCCGAACACAGTGCCATTGCTCAATGTCTGGTAGGTGAAGAGCTCAAGTCAATCTCTCGGATCGTGCTTACCGCATCGGGTGGACCCTTCCTGAACACCAGCACCGAGCAGTTGGACGATGTAAGCCCGGAACAAGCGCTCAAACATCCCAACTGGATGATGGGAGCCAAGATTACGATTGACTCTGCGACGCTGATGAACAAAGGCTTTGAGGTGATCGAAGCACGGTGGCTGTTTGGTGTACATGCCTCTCAGATTGACGTAGTCGTACACCCACAGTCGATCATCCACAGCTTGGTGGAGTTTGTAGACGGTTCCGTCAAGGCACAGCTTGGTATCCCTACCATGCACATACCGATCCAGTATGCCCTTACGTATCCACGCAGACTGGCAAGTCCGGTACAGCCCATGTCGCTGACCAAGCTTGGCAGTCTGACGTTTTTCGAACCAGATCATCAACGCTTCCCCTGTTTGAAGCTTGCCTTTGATGCCTTGGAAGCAGGCGGTACGGCAGGCTGCATCGTCAATGCGGCCAATGAAGTTGCCGTCCACGCCTTCCTGAACAAGCACATCAGGTTTACAGAGATACCACGGGTGATAGAGCGGACGCTTGAGAGCATGAAAAATCAGCAGAATCCGTCACTACCCACCATTCTAGAAACCGATGCAGAAGCAAGAATCATTGCCACCCATCTTACTACTTCACGCTTAGTCTCTCAGTAACACCGCCAACCACGTGACACCAATCATCGCCTTCCTTATCGTTATCGGCATCCTGGTCTTTGTCCATGAGCTAGGGCATTTTCTCACGGCTAAGTGGACGGGTATGAGGGCCGACGTGTTTGCCGTCGGGATGGGTCCACGCATGCTTGGATGGAATCGCATAACGGGCTTCAGCTTCGGTCCGCTTCCTAAAGACCTCGACCTTGGGGAATACACCGACTACCGCATCTGCTGGCTACCCATTGGTGGTTATGTGAAGATCCTTGGCATGATCGACGAGAGCATGGACAATGAATTCGTCAACCGTGCCCCAGCCCCCTACGAATTCCGCTCAAAGAATGCATGGCAGAAGGCATTGGTACTCAGCGCAGGGGTGATCATGAATCTTATCCTTGCTGTGGTACTCTTTGCTGGCTTGCATACGGCAATGGGTAAGTCGGAAATGCTCACCACACAAGTGGGCTATGTAGAGCCTGGTTCGCTTGCTGCGGAACTTGCAATTGAGAGTGGCGACAGGATCGTTGCCGTGAATGGAACACCGGTAGACTCTTGGGATGCCGTTATTGAACAGCTTGGCATCGAGGGTACGCAGGATGCACGCACGCTGGTGATCGACAGGCAAGGGGCGAGGATTCAACGAACGGTGCAGAGCTCCGACGTGGTGCGTGCCGTTGCCGACGGACAAGGGCTTGGCATCATGCCCATGCACATGCAGGTGGAGGTTGGTAATGTGATCAGCTATGGTCCGGCCGACAAGGCAGGGCTCCGCTCGGGCGACCACGTCCTGGCGATCGATAGCATGCCCGTACGTTCGGTATCACAACTGCAGCACTACATCAGAGGTCATGCAGGCCAGGCTGTGACGATGCACATTGAACGCGGAACAGAGACCATGCCGTTGCAGGTTAACGTTGGGAAGGACTCTGCGATTCGCGTCGAGCTTGCAACGTCGTACGTCGGACCCAAGCGTGAAACCAGCATTGGCCTTGTTGACGCTGTTGGTATGGCCTTCGCTGATGTGAAGCAGACGGTTGTCCTCATCGTTGGCTCGGTAGGACACGTGATCCAGGGCGACGTCTCCGTCCGCCAAAGCTTTGGCGGTCCGATCAAGATTGCCAAGATGGCCGCACGAAGCCAGGAGCTCGGCTGGGATGCCTTCCTGCGATTCATGGCCTTGATCAGCATTTCGCTTGCCGTGATGAACTTGCTGCCGTTGCCAGGGTTGGACGGTGGGCACCTGGTGTTTGTCCTTGTGGAAGCCGTTATACGACGCGAGATCCCTGCACAGGTAAAGATTCGCATTCAACAGGTAGGGATGATCCTCTTGCTGGCGTTGATGGCCTTTGTGATCTACCTTGATCTGACCTGATGCCACGCACGGCGAGTGACATCGACAGCAGTTTTGAACGGCATTCATGCGTTATTGACAACTGAATCATCACCGAATCATCACCGAATCATAGAGTACGATGACCATCCTTGTTACGAATGACGACGGTATCGAAAGTCCTGGCATAGCCGCTTTGGTGCGAGCTATGCAGCAGATAGCCGACGTCGTCGTTGTTGCACCGGACAGACAACAAAGTGCCGTCGGCCATGCGCTTACCATTGCAAGTCCACTTCGAGCCACGCCCTACCATCGCAACGGACAGATCTTCGGATGGGCGATCAACGGTACGCCAGCCGATTGCGTAAAGCTTGGTGTGAGTTCGCTCTTGCAGAGTCCGCCCGACATGGTCGTCAGCGGCATCAATCACGGCAGCAACACCAGCGTGAATGCCATCTACTCCGGCACCGTAAGTGCAGCAACAGAAGGCACGTTGATGGGCATACCAAGCATGGCCGTGTCGTTGGACGACTTTAGCATGCATGCCGACTTCACGCTTGCAGCGCAGGTAGCTGCACACATTGCTGCCGAGATGCATACCTATCAGTTGCCCAAGGGCACGCTACTCAATGTGAATGTGCCTGCCATAGCCCCCTCCCGATGCAAGGGAATTCGTATCACACAACAAGGGCATAGCGTGTGGCAGGACACGTATGAGCGACGCATCGACCCACATGGTCGCGAATACTTCTGGCTCTCGGGTCAGCTTGTTCCTGTATCCCCGCTACCCGACGCCGACGACTTGCTCATGGCCGAAGGCTATGTAGCCATCACGCCAATTCACTACGAGCTCACAAACTTTGCGGTGATGGAGCAGCTACGTTCGAAGGTTAGCGAGTTGCCTAAGCAGGAAGAAGTCCCGCTTTCCGATATGCCATAACCATCTCGTCCACCACCCCGGCATTGCCCACTACAGGCGTCGGCATCGACGTTCTGCTCATCACCTCGGCAAGCACCTGCGCCAGGTGTTCGGCATTGTTGTTTTGAAACAGCACCGTACCTGCCGGACGTTGTACGGCGTCGGATCCCACGGCCCAGACGCCCAATTCACGGGCTTCACTCAGTGTAAGACTTTCGCCCCCTTCCGTTCGCGTTGGTCGCACCACTACATGACTCATTCGTGTGACGGGAGTCAGGGGGCTATGTACCTGTGTGACGATGTGTATGCGAGGATCGGCTTGAGCTAGTGCAAACAATTCTGCAGCAAGTGAATCATCGACCACCGTACCGAGCACCACAAGCAAGGAAGCATCCGGGTTGTTAATCGATTTGAATGCTTGAAGGAGCAGGTCGATCCCATACAGATCGGCATTCTCATACCGTACCACTCTCCCAGCGTTGGCAATCACACGAATCTTCGCATCCATCCACGCCTGCGGGATATCCGGAAGCGGCTGATTCAATTCCCATTGTGAGATTGGTAAGGCCGACGGGATAACCGTAATAGTCTCGTCGCCCAATCCCAAACGATCGATCAACGCCTGCTTGACATCGTTACTGATTGCAATGACCAGCCGAGCACGTTTGCAAGCCAGGGCAAGCCGAGTATCAAGGTGACGCAAGTCGTCGCGCATTCTGAATGAATGAAACGTCAGCCCGTACCGACGTCCACCTACCCTCCACAACCCCGTCAGCGCCACCGTTGCTCGCGCATTCCCCTCATCCGTATGCATGTGCAGAGGCATCCCCGGCAGTGCTTCACGCCAACCCACACGATGTACACCCGTAAAGCTGGCGGACATCCGACTCATACTCGCACCCACCACATCCACACCAAGACTGACGAGTGCCTCCCTCAACCGCACAAGGTGTAGAGCCACCCCACCAAACGGCGGAGGGAACGGACCAAGGAGTGTAAGGTTAGGCACGAGGGGTTATCCATAACCAGGACTGCCTATACAGACGAGGTTCTTCGATTGCTCGTGATATTAAGATTGGCGAGAACGGCAATTCCTTAAGAAGTCGCTCAGGTATTTGGTCTAACGTGCGAAGTTCAGTCCAGACCTGCTCAATATCATGAGTCCCTTTGAATCGATCGATGATTCTTTGTGTTACTCCTGGGTTAAAGAGATCATGGCATTCGACGAGAATATCCACACTCGCAAAACCTCGAAGCACCTCCGGCGTCAGCAAATCATCTTCAGCACCTTCACAGTCAGCCAGAATTAACACTGGTCCATTACTGACTTCCTTCGCAAATACGCTTGGTTCGCAGATACCACGGATTTCGATTTTCCCAGCTACATTGTTTGCTTGGGCAACGCTACTGGTTGTCTTCTGCATGCTTGGCAACATCTCCCAAGCCACAATACGTTCAGCAACTCCATGCCGAGCAAAACCGACCGAATAGTACCCGTCTGCTGATCCAATGTTGTGAATCACATCGTATCGTTTGTGTAGGATCTTTCCAATGACTGGGAACAACTCCCTTTCAAATGTCCCGAGGTACTTACAAACAAGTATTTGCTCTCCACTATGGTTGATCTCAGGATAGGTCAAGCCGGCAAATGGACCCGTCGTAAGTGCTGCACCAAAGTGACTGCGTACAAAGCGCTCGATTTGCATGGAATTGTGCAGTTCGTCCTGTTTTGCAAGTGCACGAAACACCTTTTTGAACGGACTGAAATCCATTGACCGCAGAACAAGTTTTCTAATTAGTTCTTTCATTCTTTGAACGTCGTTGTTGGGGGATGCATTACAACAATAACACGAGCTACATTAACGGGTGCAAATGTGTTGTTCTCACGCAACGCTGGTGCGATCATTCTTGCCACATATTTACGGTTGTTCGGCCATCTACACTGTAACAAAATTGGTGCAGGATATTCCTTGCAAGTGAATCACACTACCCGAAGTATCTGCGTGACTGCTCGTACTTCACCACAAGTGATCCTGACTTAGGGTACAATGCTCTGATTATTTTTGGGCGGCACTACTAGAACCAAAGAAGGAAGACGCAGTTATGGGCGGTATAATCGCGGTTGCACCATGTTGGAAAGCAATCCACCTTCGTAGTCAATTCGAAAAAGCGGTTGAACGGTTAGTTCTTGCCTTTGCGTTTGTTGGGATTTCATCAGTTAGCCTCACCGCACAGGATCATCGATGGGAAGTGTTTGAACCAATGTTTAAGCCTGTAGGGTTCCCTGCAGTTGTGAAACTAGGGACGTCCACTGCGATCATTGCTGGTGGGTACAGCCAGTCGAACAACACATCCGACGGGGTGTCTCGATCGGTAGAAATGCTCGAAGTAAGAAATGGCGAGGTTGTGCATAGAATGCTAGACTCAATGGTGCACGAGCGTGTTGAGTTTGTACTGCTGGCTCTGGATTCTGAGAATGTTTTGGCTATTGGAGGGGTAAATAGTTCTGGGAAAGCGGTGAGATCCGTCGAACAATATAATTTGAAAACAGGCCGCTGGACAGAGATCGGAAGCTTAATTAAAGGTCGTAGGCAACATGTAGCATTTGCAGTGAATGATTCACAGGTTGTCGTTGTAGGTGGCAGGGAAACCAGCTTAGAGACACTATCGAGTGCCGAACTACTAAATGTTAGGACAGGCCAGAGCGTCCAGATTGCTGATTACCCAAATAAGATAAATGGAGCAACATCCTCAGTATTCACGAATGGACTGGCGTTTGTTTGTGGTGGTAGGGCTGGGGGGCCTAACAGTTCTCGGAAGCCTGAAGTCTACACCTATGATGTTTTAAATGACTCTTGGGTGCTAATTGGTACAATGAAACAAGGTCGCGAAGCTGCACAGTCCATCAAGTTAGAAAATGGAGGAACATGTGTCGTCGGCGGATCATATAGTGAAGAACCACCCCAGTGGACTGACGAGGTTCTTTGCGAGGTCAACGGATACCTCAAACTCACAAACAAGATTCCTACGCCAACGATTTACTGTGGTTTAGCTGAGCACGTGCCAGGTATCATTACAATAGTCGGCGGATGGAACGTGGATTTGACAGTTTCTGGAAAAACGCAGTTCATTGATGTCAAAACGGGCAAATCATGGGAAGAGGCTGATCTGAATTTTGCTCGGAAATACAATCGAGCTGTAACCTTAGCAGATCCGAGTTCGAAACAACGATTCACATTTGCAATTGGCGGGCTAGATAGCAACAACAAGCCAGTAGAGAACATAGAGGTCATGAAAAGCTGCGCGGGAGGCAGCGTCTCTGTAAACCAATCGATCTTACGATTCCGAGGTGCAGCAAGATCAGACAACGGCAGAATCTTGCTCACGGATACAAGTTCATACCAAGCAGGATCTGTTTGGTTGAAATCGAAGGTTTTTATTCGGAATGCATTTGATACTAGGTTCGGTTTCAGGCTCAGTAGCGGGAACGACCACAGTCAACCCGATGGTGGTCCTGCAGGTGCTGATGGCGTTGCACTTGTGTTCCAGAATTTCTCCGAAACTGCCCTTGGAGAAACAGGCAGAGGTATAGGGTATGATGGGATTCAACAGGCAGTGGTGGTTGAGTTCGACTCCTACAGCAACGGAGCTTTTGCCGATCCATCAGGAAGCCATGTTGCAGTCCAGGTTGGCGATGGGAATCGCACTCGAGGTAGCCATACTGACTACTACATGCGGGGAATTGCAGTGCAGGGAGTACCGCTTTTCATAGCCGATGGCACAGAATATCACGCTAGAGTTAAATATGAAAGTGGCCTCCTATCGATTTGGGTTAGCGCCAATAAGGGGCTAGCTGATCCAGTGTTGACAGTCCCGTTAAATATTGCATCGGAACTCGGGGTCACGACCAATGAACCTGTCTTCATCGGTTTTACATCAGCAACTGGATTCGCGACGCAGGAACACGAGTTGACCTACTGGGAAGTTGGTTCCTGCGATGCCATAGTTTCGGGAGTTCTCGAGGAACGTGAGCCCGGTGAACTCGAGCCAAACGGCACTGCGATCTATCCTCAGCCGGCGGACGATGTTGTAACCATAGCAATGGGGCGGGAGATTGAGAATGCCTGTACCGCACGGCTCTACGACTTAACTGGTCATTGCGTATGGAACTCTACGCTTCCTCTCACATCGTCAGTTATGATACAGACTACCTCATTCTCATCAGGAGTTTACAGTCTAGTACTGGACGACGGCAGTAACATCAAGACCTATCCACTCATCATCACCCACTAGCCCCCTCACATCGCCGCAAGGAGGGGGAGGGTGAGCATGGAGAGAAGGGTGGACCAGAATATTGCCTGCGCCAGAAGCGCCTGGTCGAGGCCATAGCGCTCAGCGAAGACCATCGAGAGGACCATCGTGGGCATGGCCGATTCGAGAAGGACGGACTTGAAAACCAGTGGGTCGTCGATCAGAATACTGCCGATGCCGTAACCCACGATGGTCGACACCACGAGCTTGATCACAAGCGTGGGTGCCAGGATGCGCAAATGCTCACCATTGGGGACGCCCAAGGCCATCCCCACGCTGAAGAGCATGAGCGGGGCAACCAACGACCCAAGACCTTGCATGCCCCATTGCACAATGCTCGGGATGGGGAGGCCGTAGAGGTTCACGCCAAGGCCTAGGACGACGGCGATGAGCGCTGGCATCGTGACGATCTGCCTGAACATGCCCGAAAACGCCAACTCCACTGGTAGCGTACCATACCTTGCACAAACCACAACCCCTAGGGTAAAGAGCAGAGGCGTTGTTGCCATTAAGTCATAGACAATTGGTATCCGCTGCATCTGATTTCCCGTAACAGCCATCACTACGGGCAGACCAAGGTAGGTGACGTTGCCCCAGGCCGATGCAAGGATCAAAGCCCCTAACGATGGGCGCGGCAGTAGCATTAACCGTGGTATCAAGGCCGACGCTATCCACAGACAAGTAACGATCGTCAGCCCCGCCGTAATTGGCACAGTTATCAACGAATCGTCGAGTGGAGCTGTTGATAACACATGAAATGCAAGGATTGGAAGAAGGACGTTAAAGACAGCAGATCCAATGAGTTGACGCGTCCTCCTTGCGATATCCACACCTGTGAATAGTCTAAAGACAACACCAAAGACAATGAGGATGAAGATGTGGACAAACGAGCTTGCCATGGGATACTGCGAGTGTAACAAACTTTACTGTTAATAAATGTCAAAGCCGTCCCGCCCTGCCATTTTGCAATCGTAATCGTGTTACAAAAAAACGTATTCGTTACCTCATCTTTGTTGCGAGCCGGGTCATGCTCATTCGTATCCTCCTTGTTGTGCCGGAGCAAGTCGACGAGGATTTGCGGACAATGCTTCACGCACACCCTAAGCATAACCTGGCTATGCTGGGGAGGGTAGACCACGAGGTGGCCGTTGAAAGCATCAAGCGGTTTGTGCCTGACATGGTCATCGTGGATGCTGACGCAGATGGTGGAGCACTCATCAAGAGTTGGCCAGACTGTCTCGACGAGCGCACCGTACTGGTCTGCATGGCCCGTGATGTTTCGTATGCTCTTGATGCCTTCCTGGCCGGTGCCGTGCATTACTTGCTTCAGCCAGTGAATGATGGTAGTGCAGAAGAAGCCGTCAGTCGAGCAGCAATCAAACTTCATGCATACGACCTTGCCCGAATGAGTGATGGTTCGTGGCCCCTTGCCATGCCGCCAACACCGCAGTCCCAAGCCCCCTTCCGATGTCAGGTCATTGCCTTGCCAAACAGTGCATCGATTGCCGTGCGAAATCCGGACGAGCTGGTTAGTGCACACGGCGAAGGCAACTACACACGCGTGATGCTCCGTGAAGAGGCACCGGTGATCTTGTCGCGTTCACTGGGTGACCTCGAGCCCGAGCTCACCCACGTGGGCTTGTTGCGCGTGCATCGGTCGCACATGGTGAACGTCGACATGATCCGCTCGATCAACCGTGGCAAGCAACCATCCGTGCACCTTGTCAATGGATTGGTAGTCGACGTTGGCGCGAAGTACCGTGATGCGTTGTATACGGCCTTGCACATCAGCCGGTATGTGAAAAGGTAGCGGCTGAAGTAGATTGCTGCATGCACAAAGTTCTCTGCATGTTGCTCCTGATGTGGATTACGGTGGGAGCACAAGCACAAACACAAACGGCCATCGTCGTGAATCCCTATTCGCCGGTAACGGAGGCGCGCCTTTGCCGCAACTGGTTGCGGTTTGACACGACGTATGCTGGTGTAGGACCAGCAGATTTTCAAGCAGGCGACACCGTCATCATCATCCAGATGCAAGGGGCTTCGGCCGATGCTTCTGGCTCGATTACGAGTATGGGTGCTGCCGGGAGATTCGAGCGGAACGTCATCGCCAGGCGTTCGGCCGATACGGTGTTTCTGAGCATGACCATGCTGGCTGCCTATACCGAGAAGGGGACGTTGCAGATTGTGCAGTCCCGACGCTTTCCGAGTGCTGCAGAGGTGGGGGCCGACGATACAACACGACAGTACATGCTAACAGCTCCGCCGTTCGACGGTCGTGCCGGCGGCGTACTCATGCTTCATAGTGCCGATACGATTCGTCTGTGGTGCAACATCACGGCAGATGGCTGCGGCTTTAGAAACGACGAGGGCATCTGCACCATCGGAACGTCCGTCAACGCTGGTAAACAGGGGACGCTGGGCAGTGGAGGGGGCGGACATGGCGGTCGTGGTGGACAAGGCACAAGGAATGCACAAGGCGTTGGTGCACCGGGTGGCCAAGCGCTTTCCTACACGTCGGGTGTGAATTGGATTTTTATGGGAGGGGGCTCTGGATCTGTACCCAATGGTACGAGTACTGCTGGTGGCGGCATTGTGATCGTCGATGCTCCCGCAATACATGGCAATGGATTTGCGATTACGGCTCGTGGTGACAGCGGGACAACACCCACCATGGGTGGTGGTGCAGGTGGTGCACTCCTGCTTACATCGAAAACAATCCTCGACGTACCGCTATGCTCCGTTGTAGGTGGCAATAGTCAGCGTGGTGGTGCCGGTGGCGGTGGCGTGGTGCGCATTGGTACGATCACGGCACTGAATCTTACGGCAAGTAGCTACCGAGGTGGACTTGCTAGTGAGAATGTTACGGGCAATGGTGAGGGAGGCAAACTCTTCTACAACGTCATCATCAACGAAGGAACACAACGATACTCTGCACCACAACCTGTGGTATCAGCCGATACGTCGGTGTGCGTTGGACGCACCGTATCCCTGTGGGGTAGGGGAGCAGAGGTGGTTGCGTGGACGCGTGGTGCTGATACGCTATGTACGGCTTGTGATTCCGTGGATGTTGTTGCTGACTCAACACAGACACTCAGCGCACATTTCATGATCAACGGCTGTGTAGATACGATGAACGTAACGGTAACCGTGTATCCCACGCCAAACATCCAATTGCCTGATACGGTGTACACATGTCCGGCAGTGCCGATTACCGTTGCTGCCCAAGAGGGATTTGCACGCTATGCTTGGTCGACCGGTGACACAACCACACATACGACGCTACGCGCGGAAGGAACCTACTATCTTGACGTGGTGAGTACGGATGGGTGTGGAGGACGAGACTCCGTTGTGCTGATGTTTACCTCGGAGGTCCGCATGCGCGTTGTTAGCAGCGGTACAAACGGTGTGGTGCTGAGTCCGCTAAGCCCATCCGAGCAAGGACAAGCCACCATCACCATCGAGAACATCACGGACACGGCACTTACCATCACGGCCGTACGCCTGCATGATGGTACGGTGCTGTCCGTACCACTGCATCAACTACCAAGGTCATTGCCACCGCATAGCATGACTGGCTTGAATGTGGTTGGCGCCTACCACATGCCAGGTAACTATTCCGACACGTTGAGTGTGTTCGACGAATGTGGTGTTGTGTCAACACCGCTGACCGTTACCATCACCGAAACACCGTGGTTTACGCGATGCAAGGTGCGCATCACGAGTAGTGGAGAGCTCGAAGGGTTCACGCCCGAGCAGTTGCAGGAAGTGGTGATCGTTGATGTGTTGGGCCGACGCCTTTACCCGCCGCTCGTGCCTGGCTGCTACTTCGTCCGCCTAGGCTCTACAACGTTTGCCGTACAAATGCCCTAAGCATGGCCAGGCGCCAGACAAACAGTGCATGCTGGTTGTTGCCTGCATGGTATGCCGATAGAACGGCGTGCAGCTTGTCCTTGTTTACCCATTCATACAACTCTGTCCACTCTCCATCCAACAATGGTGCGAGTGCACCACGTAGCCAACGTACGTGTCCGGGTGTGATGAAGCCCGTCTTATCCTTCCTGTCGAGCACCTCGTCGGGCACAATGCCGCGCATTCCTGCACGCAACACGCGTTTGGTTTCGCCACGATAGACCTTGTGGCTGTTCGGAAGGGAAAAGCAGAACTGCACAAGACGATGATCCAGGAATGGTACGCGACTCTCGATGCTGAAGGCCATGGAGTTCAAGTCTTCCGTATGCAACAACGTCGGCAAGAGCGTCACATGAATAAGGTTGTAGAGGAAGGCGTTTAGTCGTGAACCTGACGGCATCTCCAGACGCAGCGGCACCGACGATGCAGGCATGGTAAAAATCCATGGATAGGTACGCTGCAGCTCCAGGGCATAGAGCTGTGGCTCGTCGCGGAGCGCTGTGAGGATGCTCTTTGCGAGGACGTTCAGTTGTTTGCCCGTTCCGTATGACTGACGGTGAGAGTGTGCTCTCCATTCCGAGCATGCCTCGCCAATCTTGCCAGAGCGTAAGCTATCGGCAATTACGCGATACAGACTGTGCATGTAGCCGCCCATGATCTCGTCGGACCCTTGTCCGTCCAACACCACCTTTACGCCATGTTCTGCTGCGAGCTGCATGACGAAATACTGACTAATGTAGCTGCTCGAAGGGAGCGGTGCGTCCATCATCCAGACGATGCGCTCAAGAGCAGCCGCCACGTCCTTGTCGGTAGGCGAGATGTAGTGCGCTTCGATCTGCGGATAGCGCCGGAGCACGTAGTCGATGTATGGTCGCTCGTCGACGTTCCCCGCTCCCTCATAGTAAGCCGTAAACGTCTTCACCACATGTTCATCGGTTGCAGAAGCAAGGGTACTCGCAATGGACGTACTGTCGAGTCCGCCACTCAAGCACACACCCATAGGCACATCTCTTCGCGACGTAAGCTTTACACTGTCGACGAAGAGTTCACGAAACATCGAAGCATGTTCATCAAAGCCCAACGTACTCGTCGGGTGTGTATCCAACGAAGCATACTGCTCGATCTGAACAACACCATCGCGCCACGTAAGGTTATGGGCAGGGGGCAGGGCTAGTACGTCGGTGAAATACGTTTCCTGCCAATGGTGCATCCAGCCAAGGTAGAGGCCGCGGATCACCTGATTCTGGTTGAGTGCCGACGTGACCAACGGTGAGCATCGGACGCCCTTGATCTCGCTGGCAATGTGCAGTCGACCATTCTGTAGCGCATAGTGAAACGGTTTGATACCAAACCGATCACGTGAACAGAACAGCGTCTGCGATGTCTGATCCCAGATGGCAAAGGCCCACATGCCGATGAAGCGTTGAACGGATTGCGGACCCCACCGTTCGTAGGCTGCAAGAATGACTTCCGTGTCGCCACTCGTCGTAAAGTGCACGCCATCCGCTTCGAGTTCTGCGCGCAATTCCAGATAGTTGTACACCTCGCCATTGTAGGCAATGGTATACTTGCCCTTGGTAAAGGGCTGGTGACTTGCAGCACTAAGGTCAATGATGCTGAGTCTGTTATGCCCGAGCGTGATGGGTCCGTCTTGAAAAATCTGACGGTGATCTGGTCCACGATGACCCATGATCTCCAACATGCGCGCGGCAATCGCTTGGGCATCATCTGAGCCAAGGGTACGATCGGCAAGAGCAACAAAACCACACATAGGGATACGAAGTTAAGTTGAGGTATGGACGCCATTTCAATTTTGCGATTGCTTGCCGGTTCTGCACGACCCTTTGTATGGGGCAAACTCCGCGCGCGAATTGGTGGCGTAAAGCCCGTCGTGATGGAGACTGGCGGACGTGATCCGCGGGTTGTGCTGGAGCAGGCACGCAACCATGAGTGGTTTGCTGGCGTGAGTGAAGAAGCCCTTGCCTCGTGGACATCACAACATCCAACGACGGATACAAGCATGTGGGCCGTGTCCATGGACGTCGGCATTCGGCTGCACAATCTCTGTCATGCTACACTTGCCTTCCCAGCGACTCCATCAGTACACGATGATGCCATCTACCATCACGCACAGTGGGTATGGAAGCATCTGGAACGCAGTGGCGGGATGGCAACCTCGCATTTGCTAGGCGGTCTGCTAGGGCTTGTTGCTGCGGCAGCGGTGACGAATGAGCAGGTGACCAATTCGCAACCAGGCGGTATTGACTCTTCAACACGTTCGCGGCATGCTGAAATTCAATCTTACGGCCTCCAGGCAGCGGCCATGTTGCATGCAGAGATTCGCAAACAAATCTTGGCCGATGGTATGAGCTTCGAAGCCAGTACCGCCTATCATCGGCATGTGGTGGACATTCTCGTCTGGTCGGCCTTCTGGCTCAATCGTCACCCGACACTTTCCGGTACGCTCGACGAACAGTGGTGGCGAGTACTCGACGCAGCAGTCGATGCCTTGCATGTACTTGAAGCCGCTGGTATGCCCATGATTGGTGATAATGACGATGGTATGGCCGTGAAGACTCAGCAACGCTTTCCCGGCACGCCCTCCACACAGTTGCTCTGGGAAACCTACGCTCAGCTACGTCAGCGGACTCCAAAGCCCCCTGCCATCCCTTCGCATAGAGCGTTTGCCGACTTCGGACTCGACGTGTGGTTTGCCGAGCGGTATACGCTTACCGCACGATGCGGACCCATTGGACAGTATGGCAAGGGAGGCCATGCACACAACGATCAGAATAGCATCACGCTCTTCGTAAAGGGTCAGCCCGTCATCGGCGACCCAGGCACAACCGTGTACACGGCCAATCCGGAGCAACGCAATCGTGATCGTTCGACGTGGTCACACTCAACCGTAGCCAGTTCCCATGAGCAGTTTGATTGGCCGAAGGGGGCTGATGGACTGTTCTGGATGTTCAATACACGGCATGCACCAACGGTCGTTCAACGCTCGTCCACCCAGTGGCATGGACGTGTAGTGCATGGCAACAAGCAGAGTCATGCACATGACAGACGTCTGCGGCTTGAGTCGTCAGCCATACATGTGTATGACACCTTTGGAGTTGCAGAACCACCAGCAACCATGCTTCTGACGCTTGCGCCAAACGTCCACGCACAACAGGAAGGCGAGCAGATAATCCTCAGCGGAGCATTCGGCACCGTCCACCTTCACATCCGTGGTACGGCAAACATCGTCCCCTTCAAGAGCTATGCCCCGGCATACCTGCAACCCGTAGTCACACAGCAAATTCAGGTGCCGCTGCAGCATGGTGCACTGGAGTGGACAATAACTTTGCCGTAATGAAACTCTCGGCACATCTCGGAAAGATCAGTTGGTCGTTAGGTGACAAGGTGCTCTATGTGCTGTACGGACTCGTGCAGCTACAACAGATCAAGGCCTTGCCAACGGATGTGTATGGCGTATTCTCGTTGTTGGTGGCGCTTAACACCTGGATCATGATTGTCTCGGATGGTTCGGCACTAGCAGGTTTGATTCAGTTCGGGACCGATCCTGCAGAACGATCGCGACTGAACCTCATGGGACTAACCATCCACACCATGATTTCGGGCATCGGTGCGCTGGCCGTCTTCGTCTTCCAGGATCCTCTGGCCCACCTCTTTCACGAACCACGATTTGTGATGGTTGCCACCATGCTGCCGGTGTATTGCTTGCTTACGCTGCCACGCATGTTTTGTCTGAAGATCATCTATCGCGACATGAGAATGCGCGATCTCTTCGTGATTGACCTTGTTTGGTTTGGTGTACGAACAGGGATGACCATCTGGGCCGTACAGCATGATGAGCTCAAGACGCTTACCGACATCATCAAGATTGATTTCGTGGGTATGGCAGCAAGTTCGCTCGCTGCACTCTGGTATACACGGAAGGACCTCACCTTTGGACGTTCCGGTACCGTGTCGTTACGCACCTACCTTTCGTACGGCGTCCCCCTTGCCCTGGCCACTGCATTGAACAGCACACCGCGTCAGCTTGACGTCCTTGTAATTGCGGCCTTCTACAACGCCAGCTTCGTTGGCGTGTACAATTCCGCAAAGAACCTCTTCCGGTTTTTTGAGCAGGCCTTCGACGCCGTTGTCACCCTCGTCTACCCAGCAGCCGTGCGCATGTTTGCCGAACAGCGCATGGATGATCTGCAGGTGCTCATAACGAAGGCCATATCGGTGACGTTGATACCGACCGTTCTCATCCTCATCATTCTCGAGGCGGGAGGGAGCAACATCATCGTCTGGTTCCTCGGGCAGAAGTATGTCGATGCAGTCGGCCACTTCAACGTGCTCATCCTTGCGGCGTTGGGCATGCCCTTTACGCTCATGAGCTCGATCATTGCAGCAATGGGGCATAGTACCGTTGTCGTCCGCTACTCTGCTTACTCGTTGGTCGTTGGTATGGCAGTACTCTTTGCCGTCTGCCTTGCAGACTGGCCGTGGGCTGTCGGACTAGGGTTGGTGACAAACACCATTGTTGTTGGCTTCCTATGCACGGCGTACGTAAGAAGTTCCATTCACTTTCCACTCAAGGCGATATTGCGAGCGATGGATGATGTACGGAGTGCAATAGCAGGAATGCGGAGTAAGGCATGACGTGGTGGTTCTTGATGCGTGCTAGTGGAGCCGTGATGCGTCAGCATCCATGGACTGCACTGCGTTTGATTGCTACATCACTTGTCGGCATCCTCGTAATTGTGATGAGTGCCAGTTGGGTGCTTGCACAACTTCGGCAGGTAGATCAGGAGGCCTCGACGATACGAGTGGAAATGTTCTTGTTGCCAGAGCTGGCCGACAGTGTGGCAATGAGTACGATGAAGGTAGTCCGTGCACATCCTGGCATTACGGCCGCACGTCTTGTTCGCGAAAGCGAAGCATGGGATGAATTCTCCAGTAGTGTGGGGCCGATGGACGATTTGCGTCCAGTTGTCCACCTACCACAGCGCATACGGATCTGGGTACAGGCAGAGTTGATGCGAGCTGACAGTCTTGCAATGCTTGCTTCGGATCTACGGACGACGCACTCCATGGTAGCAACCGATGTTGTCTGGCCGCGCGAGTATGTTCAGGCGCTTGATGCCAGGCGAACGGATCTTGTGCTACTGGGTAGCATTGCTGTCGGCAGCATCATTATCCTCTCCCTGCTCTCGTGGATCGGCACCAATCGCACCTTCCTGGCAAGCGCAACGGAGTCAATCAAGGCGTCTACCACTCTCGGCTCGTCACGCCTTGCAGCCGTCCTCCCAACCATGTTCGTCATGGCGCTTACGACCATTGTCGGCAGTGCTCTTGCCTATGGGTGCTTCGTAGGCCTTCAGCAGTATGGTGGACTAGCCTGGATGATGCAGGTGCATCATGCCGAGGCATTGCAATGGTGTGCAGTGCTCTGTGCTGCGAATGTGCTGTTGGTAGTATGGCAGTCCGTCCGCACGGCCGGACGCATTGCCAAGGTGCGGAGACCGCGATGATCCCGACGATGCCGACGATCATTATCTGGTATGTGGTACGCCGGTTTCTAGCCACCTTCGCGTTTACGATCGTGGCCATGTGTCTGCTCTTTGTGATCATTGATCTCTTTGAACACCTCGAGTCATTTCTTGACCACAATGTGAGCTTTATGGGAGTTGTGTGGTACTATGTTGTCTTTCTCCCATACATGGCCAAGCTGCTCATTCCCGTGTCCAGTCTGCTAGCAGCATTGTTCAGCGTAGGCAGGCTTGCCGCTTCGAACGAGATAACAGCCATGAAGGCAGCAGGATTAGGCTTCTGGCGATTCCTAGCCCCCTACCTCGTCCTTGCCCTTTGTATCAGTCTTGGGCAGACCTGGTTCAACGGCTGGGTCGTCCCCAAGGCCAATACGGCCAAGCTCGAGATCGAACGTACAGAATTGCGTAGTGCCGGCGGACCTGATTTGAACAACTTGCGATTCCGTGATCAACCAACGCGGAACGTTAGCATCGGTACCTATAACGAGCAGACGAAGGTGGCACAAGCGGTAGTCATCGAGGAGTTCGGTAGTACGCAGCATCCGCGGCTGGTGTGGCGACTTGAGGCACCGCGCATGACCTGGGTAGATGACAAGGGATGGATTGCTGACAGTGCCATGAAGCGCGTCTATGACTCTACCAAGCAGACCGTTTCGTGGGTGTACAACATCGTCATGCCCTTTACCATCCCTCACGAACAAATTCGAAAGCTGCAGGTAACGATCGACGAGCTCACGTTCGACGAGATACCCGATTACCTTGCCACGCAACGTGCAGGCGGGAAGGATACACGTCGACAAGAGATCGACTACTATGCCGGCTGGGCATTCCCATACTCCAACATCATCGTTGTCCTCATCGCCGTGCCCTTTGCTGCCGTACGTCGCAAGGGCGGTATGGCGGTAAACATTGCTGCAGCCATGATTACGGCCTTCGCCTACATCGTTCTGTCGGAGGTCATCAAAGCCGTAGGCACCGCAACGAGCTTCGATGTTGTGGTTGTTGGTTGGTCCTCGACCATTGCCTTTGCCTGCATTGCCCTGCTCGTAGTGTTTGTATTCAGACGATAGCCACCGTAATTGCACAGTCTGTAAGTTTGCCGAATGATTTTTTCGCGAACGAGCTCCCTGTTAGCCCTTGTTGCTATCTGCGCCGTACTCCTCACGGGATGTCCGTCGACGCAGACCACACCGCCTGAGACCGTTGCGACCGTAAGGTCCAACATGCAGCCCGACAGTACCATTGGCTGGATGTACTATTCACTTGATGCCGATAGCGTGATTCCTGCATCGCAGGCCAATAGCGCCAACTGGGATATTCGCATGCCATACCTATTGTGTTGCGGACAGACCAAGCAGGTTGACGTCATGCTCAACAGTGGAACCGCTGGACCAGGCAATACGAAGGGGGCTATGGTTTCGTCGCGATTTGAAAATCTAACAGCAGTACCTGAAGGTACAACACTAGTAACGGACGATTCCCTGGCATCAAACCGCATCGTTCCCGTTGCTGTTATCGGAAGCAATGTGATGTTCGTGTACGACATGTCTTCGCACACCATTCGGCCTAGTCCGGATAAGTGCCTGATAGTCCAGACCAACAGTGGCAACAAGTACAAGTTCCAGTTCACGAGCATCTACCAGGACAACAATCCCACGCCAACCTTCATGACGCCGCTTGGCTACTATCACTTCCGGTATCAGAAGTTGCCATGATGGTTGACATTAACCATTGAGTTTGTGTAATTAGCGCTGTCAATTCAAGAAAGTTCACGCCATGTACGGAAACCTGAGCATCGTTGAAGGATCTATCGACACGACGAATGACGATCCAGAACTCCTTGCCGCCTTCGAAGCCCGAATTCAGGCAGGCGAGAAGATCGAACCACATGATTGGATGCCGACCGAGTACCGTCGGCAACTCATTCGCATGATCGAGCAACATGCACATAGCGAGATCATTGGTGCGCTACCCGAAGGCACCTGGATTACGCGTGCACCAGGGTTCAAACGCAAGATGGCGTTGATGGCAAAGGTGCAGGACGAGGTTGGTCATGCCCAGCTACTGTACAGTGCTGCAGAAACGCTTGGCAAGAGTCGTGAAGCAATGATCGACGATTTGCTGAACGGCAAGAGCAAGTACAGCAACGTGTTCAACTACCCAGCATTTACATGGGCAGATACAGCCATCATCGCATGGCTGATTGATGCATCGGCCATCATCAATCAGGTTACCAACAGCAAGGGATCCTACGCTCCATATTGCAGAGCCCTCGAACGGATCTGTCAGGAAGAAAGCTTCCACCTGAAGTATGGCTATGATGCCGTTGTTGCACTAGCAACGGGAACGCCGACGCAGCGTACCATGGTGCAGGAAGCACTAAACCGTTGGTGGCGTCCGATCATGCACTTCTTCGGTCCGCCTGACAAGGTCAGCGTCCACACCGAAAAGCTCGTCAAATGGAAGGTCAAGATGGCCACGAATGACGATATGCGTCAGCAATTCTTCAACCAGTACGTACCAAAGATTCTTGAACTGGGACTGACGATTCCTGATGCGCAGTTGCGTAAGGATCCGGTAAGTGGACAGTGGGAGTATGGAGATCCCGATTGGGATGAGTTCAAGCGTGTGATCAACGGCGATGGACCATGCAACAAGGAACGTCTTGCCGTGCGGCGCACAGCCGAAGAACGGGGTCGTTGGGTGCGTGAAGCGCTCCAGCAAGCCGATGAGCGATACGTAACTCCGCTGTCGTAATCTCGTAATGCACACCGCCTCTGCGTCGATTCGAATTCCGTTGCACACCAATCGGTGGAGGCAGCAATAGCAGATTATGCCAACTCCAATCCCTCTCCCCACAAATCCCGACGATACGCTCTCGAACCTCGAGGCCTTCATTCGTTTGGTGCGCATACTGCGCATGCAATGTCCGTGGGACATGAAGCAGACCCATGCCAGCATTTCGCACCTCCTTGTCGAAGAGGCCTACGAAACCGTAGATGCCATCGAGAAGACAGACGATGAGGAACTGTCGAAGGAGCTGGGTGACATCCTCCTGCACGTAGTAATGCATTCCGTCATGGCAGAGCAGCGCGGTGCCTTTACACTTCAGGACGTGATCAAGAAAGAGTTCAATAAACTCGTCAATCGGCATCCGCACATCTTTGCCGACGAGGTGGCCGAGGACGAGTCGGTCGTACTCCAGAACTGGGAACGACTAAAGATGAAGGAAGGCCGCACCTCCGTGCTGGACGGTGTTCCGAAGTCGCTCCCCGCCGCACTGCGCGCCCAACGCGTGCAAGAGAAGGCCGCCAACGTTGGATTCGATTGGCATGACAGACGAGATGTCTGGGGCAAGGTCGACGAGGAGCTGGAAGAACTCCGAGTGGAGTTGGATGAGCAGAATCATGATGCAGCAAAACGAGAGTTTGGTGACGTGCTCTTTGCACTGGTGAATGCTGCCCGACATGAGGGCATCATTGCCGAGGACGCCCTTCACGGAACAACGAACACCTTCATGTCGCGCTTTCAGTACATCGAACGTCGGGCCATCGAAACAGGCCGAGATCTGCGTGATATGGATCTTGCAGAAATGGATGAGTTTTGGAACGAAGCAAAACAACACGGACTCTAGTCCTCTTGATGTTTGTATGGTGGCTGTCGGCCTGCTCGCCTAGCGACGAGCAGAAGCAGACCATTGCAGAGCCACCTACGCCAGTAGAAGACTCCACAACGAACCTGGCTGATGTTGTCGACACGGCCACCTTCCAGCTTACTGACTCTACCATTTCGTTGCGCAGAAGTCAGTTTCCCAATCCAGGTGGCAAGGTCATCAACGTCATGGTCACGGGCGTGGATTCACGTCTGGGTGATTATGGTGCCCATGCCGACGCCAATCATCTAGTGCGATGCTTCATCGACAGCGGCATGGTCGAGATCATCTCGATTCCTCGCGACACCTATGCCGACGCTGGCTTCGAAGATTCTACCGGATTGAATAAGCTGGCCAACGTGCGTGCAGTGAAGGGACGTACCGCTTACCTCAAGGCCGTTTCCGAGATTACTGGCGTGAGTCCGATTCATCACTGGGTGGAGTTTGGCTTTTCACAGGCCATCGGTCTATTGGAGTTGTTGGGGTATAAGGACAATGCCTCGTCGGCCCTTCACGTGTTGCGTTCCAGACAGGCTTATCGCGCAGGTGACTTCCAGCGCTCGTTCAATCAAGGACGGTTCATCAGAGCTGCACTGCTCAAGCAAGTACCCAAGGGCACGGACCTTGTGCAGAGTCTGATGCTCCGTGCTGGCCTGATGATGGTCGAGACGGACGTCTCCTACGGCACGGCCTCCGAGCTTATCAATGGCTTGGCATCACATGGATTTTCAGGCGAGGAAAGTAGGGCATGGGTGCGTATCGAACCTCCCGTAGTACTGCACGTACAGGCTGTCGACTTCGACTCGGCCAACATTGGTCAGCTCGATAAAGAAATCTCCAGGCGCGTAGCACCACTCCTTAAGGACAGCAACCGTGTTACGGCAAACAAGTATGAAAATCGTTTGGCATCGCTTCTTACGCGTGCCGACAGCTCGCGTAGATCGGCGGACGTGATTCGACTGCTCCGCCGACCATACGAACAGCGGGCATGGCTGCAGATAACCAACAAGCAGCGACGAATCGAGTTCCGTGACAGACTGTGCTCACGTCTCGAGCAGGCCTACGTCAAGATTGGTCGGCAAAAGGACGCCGATCAAGTCCGAACGTATCTGGATGAAGAGCGTAAGGCCTTCGGTTACTAACACCTGTCTGCTCTGAGTCAACATGATGTGCCACTGCCTCTGATCATCACTGGCAACGTGTATGAGGCTTGTTGGGTTTACTTCAAGTACCGTCGTGGATCTTGTCGGGCCTTCCCATGCCACACTTCGAAATGCACCGAAGCACCATCGATATTCTCTCCTGACGCACCAAGCGGTGTACCCGCCTTAACCTTAGCCCCCTTCCCAACAGCGACGCTTGAAAGATTTGCGTAGACCGTGCGAATGCCATTGCCATGGTCGATGATGACGAGTGAGCCAAAGCCAGGGAGCCATGTTACCGACGAAACCGTGCCTGCTGCAACAGCGCGGACGCTGCTACCGACAGGAGTTGCGATGTCAATGCCAGGATTGTCAAGCGTCGACCCCGTCTCTGGACTCTTATACGCTCCATAGCCATGGAGAATCTTGCGCGAGCTCGTAGGCCAAGGCAATGAGCGGGCAGCGAAACCTGGAGTGGGCTCTGTGGTTTCCGGTGCCGTTCGCTGCTCCTCGGTAGATCGTTGTTTCCTCCGTCGTGCCTCGCGTTCTGCACGTTCCTTGCGGGCTGCTGCAGCCACCTGTTCGGCAATGATGGCTCTAAGCTTTGCAACACTGTGTTGTTTCTTTCTTAGTTCCGCTTCTGCTGACTGTTTGTTCTTGCGGATCGTACTCAAGGCACGAGTACTCTCCTGGATGCTTGCCTTCAGTGATTGCTCTTGTCGGGACTGTGCTTGTATTGCTGTTGACTGAACTTCGGAGTATTGGTTCAGCAACGATTGCTGTCGGTGCAATGAATCCTTGAGGTTGAGCATTGTCTTTCGGTACCGTGAAAGCTCGGCGGAGAGCGACCGGAATAGCGGACGGGTACTTGATGGCATACGAAGATTACCACGGTGCTCCGCCTTGAAACGCAGCAGGGCATTGGCTGCCTGATTATACGCTTGTTCCGCTTCGGACAATGCAGCTGCCGTAGACCGGATCTGTGTGCGCACAACGGCAGCACTATCCTCCAGTCGTTGCAGTTGCTGTTGCAACTCCACGATAAACGCCGAAATGCGATGACGTCGCTTGGTGTAAGCCGAAATGTTGTTACGCTCACTTCGCTCTTGCTTGCGAAGCGATTCAAGTTGCTTTTGCGTGTTGACGATGGATTGCCGGAGGTCCTGCAACTCCTTCTTCCTGGCGTTGACGGACTGTCCGTACGCCCCCGTGGCTACGAAGGCAAGTATCCAAACGACCAACCACCAACGCACGACTAAAACTCCTCTGTGCGACTCCGAACGATGTTCGCGCCTAGTGCTTGCAAACGTTGTTCGATCGACTCGTAACCACGATCAATGTGGTATACGCGGAGTATCTCCGACGTGCCCTCGGCCATCAACGCTGCAATGACCAGCGAGGCACTAGCACGAAGGTCGCTACTCATCACCGTCGCTCCGGTAAGCCGTCGGCCTCCATGCACGGTACAGCTATTCTCCGTTGTCTCGATTCGTGCTCCTAGCCGCTGCAGTTCCGGCACATAGCCGAATCGAGTCGGGTAGATCGTGTCCTTGATCGTTGCTGCGCCCTTGGCATGCAACATGAATGCTGCCCACTGAGCTTGTGCATCCGTCGGATAGCTTGGGTAGGGGGCTGCCGTAACGTCCACCGGATTTGGATCGTCACTCATGGTAATGCGTATCGTCTCGCCCGTTACATCCAATTCTGCACCAGCTTCTTCGAGTTTCTGAATGATTGCTGCAATGTGATAGGGGTTCACATTGTGTAGCGTAACGTCGCCCTTTGTTGCTGCTGCCGCAATGAGGTATGTAGCCGCTTCGATTCTGTCGGGCGTGGTGACCTCGGTCACGGGCTTGAGAACATCCACACCATCGATCTCGAGTGTTGTGGTTCCAATACCCTCGATTTTTGCGCCCATCTTCTGCAGCATTCGTGCAAGTGCCGTGACCTCGGGCTCCAGTGCTGCATTCGTAAGGGTGGTGTGTCCCTCTGCAAGTGTTGCAGCCATGAGGACGTTGACCGTCGCTCCAACACTGCTGATGTCAAAATGAAAATGTGCACCCTTGAGACGCTTGGTCTGCGCAACGATATAGCCCCCTTCCACCGTGATCTCTGCACCGAGCTTTTCCAGACCCTTGAGGTGGAGGTCAACCGGACGCGGACCGAAGTTGCAGCCACCAGGTAGGGAGACCTTGGCGTGACCGTAGCGGGCAAGGAGCGGACCCAGAACATAGATCGATGCACGCATCTTCTTCACATGTTCATACGGTGCTTCGAAGCTGGTGATGGTGGAGGAGTCCATGAAGAGCGTGTTGCCATTCAACTCCGCATGAACACCAAGACTACCAAGGAGTCTGCTAAAGGTCCACACATCCCTGTTGTTCGGCGTATTCTCCAGGTGGAATACACCCGGTGCCAGCAGGCACGTAGGCATCATGGCAAGCGAGGCATTCTTTGCGCCGCTGATCTTGACCGATCCGACTAGTCTGTTACCACCTTCGACAATGAATTTGTCCATGCTTGCTTTCCGTCCTCATTCACGATGCACTGATCTACGGGATGCCGATGAAACGTTCTACATTGTCTTGCAATGTTGCCTGTCTCGTAAGCCCACCCGTTGTGTTTATCCTGCAAAGTTATCTTTGTGCAATCCGTTAGAGGTGCTGTTGGTTATCAACACCAACGGCTGAGATCACACTCTTCGTACTTGATCCGGATAATACCGGCGCAAGGAAACGTGATGTCCTGTTACAACCCCTAGCGGACGTATGCCTTTTTTCACTTAAAGGACGCGTCCATGCTCCCACTACTTTTTGCAGCGCTGCTAGCGCCTCAGTCCGCACAAACCGATTCAACTGATGTGCGGTCCATCCTTGCCAAGTCGGTTGTCGTAAGCTCCGTTCGAGCGTCCGACCAGGCACCCATCACACAGTCAACGATCGACTCCGTGCGCATTGCTCGCGAAATGGTCGGTCAGGATGCTGAATACGTGCTTGAGCGCACCATACCCAGCATCGTGGCCTACAGCGAGAGTGGCACGAATCTGAGCAACTACGGTTCGTTCCGGTTGCGTGGTATGGATCAGACGCGTGTGAACGTCACCCTGAACGGTGCACCATTGAACGACATGATCGATCAAGGTGTGTTCTTTTCCAACATCACCGACCTGCTCAATGGCATGCACAGTGTGCAGGTTCAACGTGGCGTTGGTACAGCCAGCAACGGCACGGCATCATTTGCCGGCAGTGTTAGCATCGAATCGGCCATGCCCGTGTCGCAAACACCAACGGCACGACTTCAGCTGACCACTGGCTCGTTTGGACTACTGCGTGGTAGCGTAGAAGCCAGCACGGGAACCATCGCCGAAGGTGTTTCGGCAACCGTGAAGCTCAGCTCATTCAGCACCGATGGATACCGCTACCACACGTCGACAAGTGGATACAGCGGAATGTTCGGCTTGTCCATGCAACGTGGGTCGGACCTGTTCCGGCTGACGGCCGTGGGTGGTCGTACTCAGAATCAACTCGGTTACCTGCCCGTGCCTGAGCCCCTTACCATCATCGACCCACGAACGAACATCAACGACAGTACCGATCACGATGACTTTGGTCAGTACCTCCTACAGGCAGAATGGAGTCATGCCTTCAACTACCGCACGGCAATCAGCACGATGATCTATGCCGGCGGGGCAGGGGGCGACTACTTCGGTGGATTCCGAGACAGCATCGGGATGCTTACGCAGATCAACTATCCGCTGGAGAATCGGAACTACGGCATACTGTCGACCTTCACGCTTGACGACGTATGGAAGGGGGCTAACCTCGCCGCTGGAGTTCACGCCTACACCTTCAGACGTAGGAATTGGGAAACGGTGAGCCCGGAGAATCTCACACCGTACTATGCCGACACTACACGCAAGCAAGAAGTGTCAGCCTTTGCGAAACTTGCCTGGGACATCGGCGAGCCAGCAGATTATCCGCATGTACGCGTGCAAGCCGACGTGCAGACACGATATGTGAGCATGGACTTCATTCCCGACGCTGCCTTGTCAGCTACGACCATACCACAACACGATTGGCTATTCGTGAATCCCAATGTTGGCGTTCACCTCCAACTCAATGAGCAGCATGAGGCCTATGCTTCGGTGGGGTCAACCGGACGTGAACCAACACGTTTCGACCTGCTTGGCGGGACGCAGATCACACCAGCAAACATTCACGTGCTTACTCAGCCCAACACCGTCCGCCCAGAGCATGTGCTTGATGCAGAGGTTGGCTATCGACTGCGCACGACGGTGTTTGGCGAACTTCAACCCAATCTGACGCTGGATGTGAATGCCTTTGGCATGATGTTTACCGACGAGATTGCGCCCGTTGGACAGTATATCGACCAGTACTTCGTACAGCTTCGAACAAACGTTGCCAAGAGTCGGCGTTATGGACTGGAAGCACAACTTCACTTGGCAATCACGTCCCGACTGAGCCTGTCGGCAAACCTTACCTACATGAAGTCCAACATCAACAGTGTCTATCTTGCTGCCATCGACTCAACCGTTCACAACGTCCAGGCCGTACTCACGCCTGAGTGGGTAAACAGCACCAATCTTCAATGGGACCCACTCTCGTGGTTAGGTATTACGCTTAGCTCGCGAACGCTCTCGTCATCATTCCTTGAGCTCACCAACGCCTCCAATCTCACGCTGTCCGGCTTTACTCTTGTGGACCTAGGTCTGCAGCTTCACGTTGATGCCGTTCGCTTTACGTTCAAATGCAACAACCTCGGCAACCTTCAGTACTCGACAAATGGAGGCGTGGACTACAGCACGGGATCGGCAGTACCAGCACTGTTCATGCAGGCTGGACGCAACTTCTGGATTATGGCAGAGTTGCAGTTCTAGGTCGACTGAATCTCGCATCCAGCTTCGAAATCGACATCGAATACACAGGGCATGGCGTTCACAACACGTCATGCCCTTATTTTCGCGCCCCATGAAGAGACATTCAATCACCGTTACAGCACGCTGTGCGTACGTTGGCAAGAACGGTCGCTGTACTCGCGACACCAGCATCACTCATCCATATTGCGGAAAGCACACCCGTGAGGTGTTGGGCGTACGCGTTGCCAAGAGCACCGTCCCCATGGCCGGCAGAGGACTCTTTGCCGAGCGCGACTTCAAGAAGGGTGAGTACATTGCCCAATACGGCGGCGAAATCCTCACCACGGAGCAGTACGACAAGCGCTATGCCGATGATGCCATGGGTGCCTATGGCGTTCAACTTGATGCAGACCGCGTGATAGATGCCCGAAAGACGTCAGCCGGCGTGGCCCGCTATGCCTGTGATTACCATGGGTCGAAGCGCAAACCCAACGCAGAGTATGTAGCCGACGACGAAAAGGACGAAGTCTGGGTGGTTGCCACAAGAGCAATCAAGAAGGGCGATGAAATCCTTACCGACTATGGCGACGACATGCACCGTGCCATGGGTCTTGGGGTGTAAGGGGCTAGGTAACGGCGATCCCGTAGGCACATCCAGCCACATGGTGGAGTCCTGCCGAAGCATTCGTTGACTGGTTGTCGTTGCGTAGTTTTGTCCTCTCACAATTTTCATCGGTGAACCATGGCAGCTATGTTCGTTTCGAACAAGGACGAGACCATACCCTTGTTCAAAAACCCTGTTCTTGAGTATTTCTCGCACATCCATCCAGCAACGCCAGTTGTCGTGTATGGTCCTGTTGTCCTGGTCATGCTCTGGCTTGCCGTCACATCCACATCCGTTCTGGCTACGATTGGTGTTTTCCTGGCGGGCGTTCTTATGTGGACGTTTACGGAATACTCCATTCATCGATTTGCCTTCCATATTCATCCAAAGTCAGAGCGAGGAAAGCGCATACATTTTCTCGTCCACGGCATCCATCATGACTACCCACGTGACTCGACGCGTCTGGTGATGCCCCTCCTGGTGAGCGTACCTCTCGCAACGCTCTTCTACTTTGCCTTCTATGCCATTATGTGGCCTCATCACTACGCCATGTTTGCCGGTTTTGTGTTTGGGTACGTGTCGTATGACACCATCCACTATGCCACGCATCACTGGCCAATGAAGTCGCGAGCAGCACGCTTTATCAAGGAATACCACATGAAGCACCACTATGTGGACGATAACACCGCTTACGGTGTAAGCAATCCGCTGTGGGACTACGTGTTCAACACCGTGCCTGAATGGGTCCGCACCCGCAAGGCCAAAAAACGTGCCGCACCTCCGGTTTAATCTGGTTGCCCTATACTTGCAGATTCCTAGAGACACACTATGAGCACAACCTTCGAAACCATCATCGCTGTTGCCAAGGCCGTAACGCCAAACGTTACTCCGGTAGAGCATCACGGAGATCTCACGATCCACGTAGATCGTGATCACTTTATGGATGTATTGGCAGAACTGCGAGACAATCCACGGACGAAGTTCAACATGCTCGTAGACATTACGGCGGTCGACAAGAATACCTCGCCAGACAGGTATGACGTCGTGTACTTCCTGCTCTCGCTAGAGTTCAGTCACCGTGTGCGAATCAAGGTCGGCGTCCGCGACGACCGAATGGAGCTCCCTACCGTAGTTGAGATCTGGGAAAGTGCCAATTGGTATGAGCGCGAAACGTACGACATGTACGGCATCACCTTCGAAGGGCACCCCGACATGCGTCGGTTCTATATGCCAGAAGACTTCATGGATGCCGACGGAACGCAGCTCTACCCACTACGGAAGGACTTCCCGCTAATGGGAATCCCTGGAAGCTTGCCGCTCCCTCCGAAGGAAGAAATCTAAACGCTGTTGATGGGGTGATGTCGGGTTCTGCACTACGTACAACCGATGTGCAGTTACCCCTCGCTAAGCCATGCTACGGCTGACTGTACGTCGGGCTTGAATTCGAAAAGCTCCGATAGTCGCGATACTTCGAACAGACTCCGTACCTGATCCTGTACACCAACGAGGATCAGGAAGCCCTCGTTTTCATTCATCTGTCGGTTGGCCAGCAGGAGCGACGAAAGGCCCTGCGAATCACAAAGCTGCACCATCGACAGATCAATGATCAACGCCTTGACGTGGGGCTGACAAATGATAAGCAGCTCACTCTTGACATCTGGAGCAACGGATGCGTCGAGCAACGGTTCCTTGAGGGTGAAGATGACGAGTTCGTCGTCCTGATCAACTGAAAATCGCATGGGCTTTTTGTAATGGTTGTTGGCGCAAAGATCGCAATTTCGTGGAATGATCGGTAGGCATGCTTCGAAAATTGTCAGCCCGCGCTCCATCCTCGTCATCCGACTTAGTTCACTTGGCGACGTCATCCTCAGTACCCCTATCGTTCGGCAGCTCCAGCGTACCTTCCCCGACGCCATCCTCGATGTGGTTGTCAACGAGCGCTTCAGCGAGGTGTATGCACACAATCCGCGCGTGCGCACGGTGTGGCCTGCTCTGGTGAGTACGACGGTGGACGGTGAGATGGATGCACAAAAGCTTGCGATGAAGGAAAGCGTGCCTGGTGGACGTTACGATCTTGTCGTCGACCTACAACGCAATGTGCAAAGTGCCACCATCCGACACGGGCTTGGTGACGTCATCGTCAAGTATCCAAAGTTTCGGATGCAGAAGCTGGCCATGGTTTACCTCAAGCGCTTCCCTGATGTCACGACGAGTATTGTGGATCGCTACCGCATGCCATTGGAAGGACTACCGCTGGTGATGGATACCGAAGGACCGGAAGTCTGGCTTGCTTCGGAGCGTGCGCAGGGCGTCTATGCGCCCCGACGCAGCCCCCTTCCGTCGTATGGCAACTCACCGAATACGACCTCTCTTTCTGGCATGCGTGTTGTTATTGCACCAGGAGCCAAACATGCAACCAAACGATGGCCACCACTCTACGTCGCAGAGCTATGCAAGATGCTCGTTGGGGAGGGGGCTATGGTTTCGTTGGTCGGTGGTCCTGCCGATGTTGAGCTCTGCAACACCATCGTCAACGCAGCGAATGTGGACATTGCGAGACATGACGGTGCTACGTCGCTTGAGCAAACCATACATGCACTCGACGCTGCCGATGTACTTGTAACCAACGATAGCGGAGTCATGCACCTTGGTGCATCACGACGAATACCAACGGTGGCAGTGTTTGGTTCTACGGTCAAGGAACTTGGTTTTGCGCCGTATGGAACTAGGCATGTTGTGGTAGAACACGATATTGCATGCAGACCCTGCTCGCACATCGGCAGATCGGCATGTCCGAAGAAGCACTTTAATTGCATGGTTCAGATCAAACCCATCATGGTTCGCGAAGCCATTGGAACACTTCTAGGAAGGTAGCATGACAAACATTTTGCTCGTAGGCGCTGGCAACATTGCACAGAGTATTCACCTGCCGATTCTCACATCGATTGCTGGAGTACAGGTGATCGGCATTGTCGACAAGCAGATTGCGAAGGCAAAGATTGTTGCCGAGAAGTATGGTGTGCCCAATGCTTATCGTTCCATTGCCGAGGCCGTCAAGCAAGCCGAGGTTCACGGTGCCGTAATCACCAGTAGTACCGACGCTCATGCGGAGAATGCCCTTGAATGTATTGCTGCTGGTCTGCACGTGTTTATCGAACGTCCAGCCGCACGTACACTAGCCGAGACGCAGCAGATACAGAATGCTGCAGCCGACAAGGATGTTCAAGTGATGATTGGCATGAACCATCGCTTCCGTCCCGACGTTGTCCGCATGAAGAATGCCGTCTCCCGAGGCGAAATCGGTCAAGTGTTCTACGCCAAGGTCGGATGGGTCAAACAACGCAGCAACGATGCGCGCTGGTCTAGTGTGGTCGACAAGAGCGGTGGCGGCGTACTCATGGATCTTGGTGTGAGTTTGATTGACCTCATGCTTCACGTTTTCGAGAAGGATCGGGTACGCAGCGTCGTTGCAAACAGCTATCATCACGAGACGAAGTCCGTCGAAGACATCGTGATTTCCATGATTCAATTTGAATCAGGCAGTGTTGCTACGCTCGAAACAAGCTGGAGCCTGATGCGTGCCGAAGACTTGTTCTATTGTAACGTGTTCGGCAAGAAGGGTAGTGCCTACATCAATCCGTACAAGCTCGTCAAGCGCGTTGGCTCAGGATTTACAACAACACAATCACCACAACAGAAGCCGCAGGCATCGGCCTACAGGAAGTCCTACGAAGCAGAGCTCAAGCACTTTGCCTCGTCGATACGCGGTATCATTCCGTTGGTGAGTACGATCGACGAAGCGGTGGAGCGCATGAAGGTCATCGAGGCCATGTATGCCAGTGCTGAACTCAATCGTGAGATTGTCATCCCGTAGTCAGCACCGTCGGTGTCGGCAGACGTCATCACCGTCACGTGCCTTACGGCATACAACAGTTTGTTCGTACTTGCAACAGGCGTGAATAACTCGTCAGGCAGTTGGGCATAAGTGTTGTATTTCTTTGCTCCTCCGGTAAGTCACGTTTTACGTAGGTTGCACACGGCTTGCACGGAGGGTTGGATGTAGCTGCAAGCCGTCTTTCTCCGAAACTCAACGTTTACTAGCATGGCATCTACGACATCTCCAGAGGCGTCGGCTCGCGCTCGCGTGCTCGCCATTGAAACACCGGCAGGACGGGTTCCGCCGCATAGTACCGAGGCAGAGATTGCCGTTCTTGGTGCCATGTTGTTGGATAGGGAAGCCGTAGGTAAGGTGCTGGAAGTGCTCGATGCCGAGTGTTTCTATCATGAGAAGCATCAGGTAATCTTCAAGACCATGCTGGGAATGTTCGAGCGGGGGATTACGATCGACCTGATCACCATCACCAACGAACTACAACGGTCGGGTCTGCTGGACGTTGTCGGAGGTTCCTACGCTCTCACCGAGATCAGCCTCAACACTGTTTCTGCTGCCAACGTTGAGCATCATGCTCGTATCGTCCTTGAACGGTTCCTGAAGCGTAAGCTCATCAGTGTTGCGGCAACCATCGTCAACGATGCTTTCGACGACACTACGGATGCGCTGGAAGAAGTCGACCGCGCCGAGCAAAAGATCTTCGAAGTAGCAGAGCGACGCACCCGCAGGTCGTACTCCGACATGCGCAAGCTTACCAAGACGGCAATCGAGCGCATCGTCGAAATGGCCGACGGCTCGAACGATGGCATCACTGGCGTGCCTTCGGGCTTTGTCCGCATTGACGAGCTGCTCACAGGATTTCAGCCGAGCGACCTGATCATTCTTGCCGCTAGGCCTTCGATGGGCAAGACGGCCTTCGGACTTTCGATCGCTCGCAATGCTGCGCGTGAGGGTAAGGCCGTGGGCATCTTCTCGCTTGAAATGGCCGCTCACCAGCTGGTGTTACGTCTCATCAGCTCGGATTCGGGGATCGGGTTGCAGGCACTGCGATCGGGTAGGATGGACAGCAAGCAAGTGCAGGAGGTTATTCGGAAGGTCGACTCGTTGATGAATGCCAAGATGTACATCGACGATAGTGCAGGCCTTACACCCGTGGAGTTTCGCGCCAAGTGCCGCCGAATGAAGGCAGAACATAACGTGGACCTTATCGTCGTGGACTACCTGCAGTTGATGCACGTACCCAAGGCAGAAAGTCGCGAACGAGAAATCTCGATCATCTCGCACACGTTGAAAGCCGTTGCCAAGGAGCTCAACGTGCCCGTCATTGCACTCTCCCAGCTCAATCGTTCGGTTGAAGGTCGGAGCGACAAGCGTCCGATGCTCTCCGACCTGCGCGAGTCCGGTTCCATTGAACAGGATGCCGACGTGGTCATGTTCATCCACCGACCAGAGTACTACAAGCTCACGACGTTCGAAGATGGTCGGTCTACCGAGAACATCGCCGAGATCATCATCGGTAAGCAGCGGAACGGTCCGACTGGTGACGTGCGCCTGTTCTACAAGAAGGAACATGCGTCATTCCACGACCTCACCTACAACTACGAGGATTTCGACAGTCAACCTGACGCCCCCTACCAAAATCCTCCGGGTTTTTGACGCCGTCACGACGCTGCTGTTACGCTAGGTCGGACTGAATTCGTACTTTCCCGTCAGGATCAATCAGGGGAATGATCGATGAGGGATTCGGGTAGTCTACCATTGTGGGTCGCGTTACTGTTTCTTGTTGGCGCGACCATGATTCAAGCTCAAACCGATAGCTTGGTTCTGCTCTCACCTACGGGCGGCGAAAAGCTTTACACCAATCGCGACAGTACGGTTACGATTCGATGGAGCGGCGTACCAGATACGCTGCAGGTGCGCATCGAATGGTCGGATGACGGGCGAAACTGGCACGTCATCGCCGATAGTGCACAAGGGTTGCGGTATACGTGGACGATTGCAGGTATGCCCATCAGCAGCACGTATCGCATCCGTGTGTTGCAGGCACGGGCGCCGCAAGGTTCGGACAATGCCGTGTATACTGGACATCAAGCGGTAGTTGCCGAAGGTGCATGGTCGCCTTCCTCCGATCGTGTGATTACCGTTAGTGCAACTCCAGACATTTGGGAAGCAAGGATTGGTGGGTCAACACCGCTGCTGTCGTTAACGTCAAAGCGACAGATGCTTTCGGAAGTGCGATGGACGTCCGACTCAAGCAAGGTGTTTCTGCTGGGTCCGCTTGCCGCTGGACTATCGATCTACACCATGGCCGACAATGCACAGGCATGGCAATATGATTGTGCATGCGAGCAGTTTGATATGGAGGTCAACAAGACAGGATCACGATTTGTCCTCGCTGGTCTTCGGAAGATTCTGTTGTTCGACTATCCAAACACAACGCCAACCAGGGAGATTGTGTCGACGACTGATGTGCTCGACGTGGCAATGGACTCGTCAGAAACACACATCCTTGTCTGCGCCGATCAAGCATCTGTCTATCCCGTCGTGGGCGGACTCCCCGTTGTCTTCCGTAAGCACTCTTCAGGCGTCCTCCGTGGCGCCTTCCATCCAAACGGTAAGCTCGTGGTAACCATCGGTGGTGATGCTACCATTCGACTGTGGGATGCAACCACGGGTGTCGAACAATGGGTTGCGCAAGACCCCAAGGAAGGTGTCCGCTCCGTTGCCTTCTCGCCCGACGGTTCGATGATTGCCGTAGGGATGAGCGACAGCACGGTCACCGTATGGAATACGGCCGACGGCACGCTTCGCGATCGGTTTGCAAACATCGCTGGTGCCGTGACCTCCGTGGAATGGGCTGTGCAGGGCGATAGGATTGTAACATCCGGCGAGGACAATGTTGCTCATGTGTTGAGCGTTGTCGATCACAAACGCATCAACACCCTGTCGCATCAGAACGATGTTACGAGTGCACACTGGAGTCCTGATGGCTCCACCGTTCTCACAACATCCATGGACGGTACTGCCCGCACCTGGCGCATTTCTGAAATCGTCATCCAGGCCGACACGAGCGGAACCTTTTCCTACACGCCGCCTCCACCATCATTCGCACGGTTCCGCACCAGCGGTGGTACCGTTGCCATTGGCGACGAACTGACTGTTGCGCTAACCATGGAAGCATCGAATGGTCTGCAGCTTTCCGACATCGACAGCGTACAGTTTATCCTTGGTTACGATGCCACGATGCTCTACAACCTCCAGTCCACCATACCCATCGTAAGCACCACCGACTCAGCACGCTATCGCATCATGACCCTTGCACCTGTCGTGTTACCGCGGGCCGATACAACGCTAGGCACGCTTCGCTTCAAGGCAACGCTAGGCGTCGACTCGATCACATCACTACGATTCTCTGCAGCCAAGCAGATCGGACGAGAGCCAGGCATACGTGCAGAAACGGTTGCCGACCAGATTACGGTGACGGGCATTTGCAGGGCGAACAACACACCACGTCTGTACAACCCGTTGGGTCTGCCCCTTTCCATCATCAAGAAGGATGAAGGGGGCTTCGGACTACTCGAGCTCCACGTCGAAGAAGTGGGAAGCATACAGGTAAAGGCCTACACCGTTCAGGGTGAGTGTTGCTGGAGTACGATGCTTCATCGGAATGCTTCCGATCCCACGACGTTGACTCTTCCGCTTGAACACGGTTGTGCCGAACAAGTGCTCCTGCTTGTTGCAAGTACGGCGTCGCAGTCCTGCACACTTGTTGTGGAGGACGTACGATGAACACTCGACTACTCCTTGCACTGACTTCGATATTGCTTGCTACGCCATTAACGGCTCAGTGGTGGAAGGGGATTCCGCCAGAAGATGTCTGGCTTACACAGGTGGGTTTTGGAGCGCATGTGGCTGGTACTGTGCATACGGCTGACTTTACGCTACCCTATGCACCAACGTGTTGTACGGAATACACCACGGCCTTATCCTTCGGACCTGCCTTGGGGGCCTTCATCAAGCAGGAGCTGACGAAGCAGTTTCGCATTGGCTTACGGCTTTCATATCAGCCCTACGGCGCAACGTTTGAAACCGACGAGTCGATACTCGTGAGCGGTAACGTTCAAGGAGTGAGCAGACATACGCTTGAAACATCACTAGCCTTGGTTAGTGGTGAGCTGCTCGGTGAGGTCCGCCTAGGAAGTCCACTACGTTTGATCGTTGGTGCATCGGCTGGACAGTTCATTCAAGGCACGTTCGACCAGAAGGAAACGCTGATCCAGCCAGGTCTGGGAACGTTTGAGAATGGTGCAAGGACGCGCAATGAAACACGAGATGCTGAATTGCAGAACCTGGCCTCGCCGTACATCAATGTAGTTGGTGGCATTGGCTTCGACTTTCCGTTGACGGAAAATCATTCGGTGATGTTTACACCCGAAGCACTGTTGAGTATCGGGATGACGGAACTGATGAACGGTGTATCCTGGAATGCTAATCAGCTGAGAGTCGGGGCAACGATTGCCTTTGCGTTGAACGCTCCAGCACCACCACTGCCGATTGAGTACAAGACCAAGGAGATCTTCGACTCCACATACATCGTCGTAGCTCCTGATGCCCGGTCGTACACGGCGCCTGGCATCGAGCGTGTAGAGACTGACACGGTCGTAGACCAGGAAACCGTGCACATCACCAAACGCGTGTATCGGACTGATACCGTGTTCACACAGGAACGTCCGGTGATCAATGCCAAGCTTGCCGTGCGTGCAAAGGAGGACGATGGATCGGAACATCCTAACGTCCAGATCAAGGTCACCACGCAGTTCGTTAGCGAAGCGCTACCACTGCTCCCCGTAGTGTTCTTCGAATCACAAGCCCTGTCGATCTCGTTCAGGTACCATCAGATCACATCGCCGAGTGAATTCAACATCAACGCCATACCATCGCGCACAACCGCTGTACATCGCGAGGTGCTTAACATCCTCGGTCAGCGTATGGCAGCCAATCCATCGAGTACCGTCACCTTGCGTGGCAATGCCGACCCCACAACGGAACTAGGATCATGCGATCTAGCCACCAAGCGCGCCGAGTCAGTGAAACAGTACCTCACGCGAGTGTGGGGCATTGATCCAGCACGGATTAGTGTTGCAAGCCGCAGTGGGTCGTGCGCACCTGAGCGTGCTACACGCGAGCAGAGCGAGGCAGGGTTTAGCGAGAATCGTCGCGTCGAAATCGAAACCTCCGATCTCGGACTACTGGCTCCAGTGTCCAAGCGACGTTTCAATGAGGCCCAAACCGTTACACCGCCGGCCTTGGTCATCGACCCAACAGGATCCTCTACGAAGTATGTGACGGGCTGGTCCGTGCGCGGTATGTCGGGCACAACGCAACTGTTTGCGAAGCAAGCCGATGGCCCTGCACAGACGCTGACGCAGAAGTTGAGCATCGCGTCGGCCGACAACATGAGCGAGGCTTCGCCATTGAAGATCTATCTCCACTTGAATGCCATCCAAGGTGTGGAAGCCGATGCAGAAACGGAGATTGCTGTAAAGCGTGATACGTTGGCAACGGAGATTCAACGGCTTACGCTGACGTTGTTTGAAGTGTCGAGCGACGAGCTCAGTAAGGTTGCTCTTGAGCAGATCCGTTCTTTCGTGAACGATGTACAACCAGGCTCACAAGTCATCGTGCGCGGGTATGCCGACATGTTGGGCAATTCAGACTTCAACAGGAAACTGTCGCAGCGCCGAGCCGATGCCGTGTGCAAGGAAATCCAACGTCAGATCACAAAACGCGTGGAACTGCAGTGCACGGAGATTACCAGTGATCGATTCCCTCCAGGGATTGATTCGTATGACACCCCAGAGGAACGGTTCTTAAGTAGGACGGTGCAGATAGAAGTCCGCAAGAAACGTTGATCACCCGTGCCGGCGTCAGTGCCGGTATCCTATGCTACGACGCACGTCACGCCGTACGCCTAGCTGTCGGACTTCGTGCAAGGGAGGCCATCTTCGCCAACCGTGCAAGGTCCATCGCATGGGGTAACGTACACCCTTGGGATAGCCGTCGGAAAGCGCTCGCGTAGTTTGACGAGCATCTCGCGCTCGATCAGATAGAGTTGGTCAAGCTTCATGTGACGTGGCATGACGATGTCGACTTCGATGAAGATATCTCGTCCACTCTGTCGCGTATGAACAGACTGCAACTCGCAGAACTTATGCGACGACTCGTTGATGATCGACAGGATTTCCTGCTGCAACTCGGGCGGTAGCGTACGGTCAGTCAGCTGCCGCAGTGCCTCGGCGCCATGTTGTATCGGCACCTTGAGCGTAAGAAGCAACAGTCCTACGGAGAGCACGGCGTCGACGGCTGCTGCAGAAGCATACCATTCAACAACTCTAAGGCCGGCGCTAACGCAGAGGCCGGCGATGACGCCAAGCTCGACCCATGAGTCTACGCGCCAGAGCTCTGCATCGTAGCGTAACATCGGCTGATGAAACCGATTGGCATAGCGCTCAAGTCGGCGCGCCGTGTGACGCATGACAAGAAAGGCAAGGCCGCTCCAGGCAAGGAGGACAATGGAGTTCGTGTCTTGAGGTGGTGACTGGATCATGGCTACCGCTTGCACGATTGTCACGATCGTAAGCACGAAGATCAAGTTGGCGCTAACCAGGATGGCTAGACTCTCATACTTGCCGTAGCCGTAGTTGAATGAAAGGTCGGCCGACTTCGTTGACCTGTCCACAGCAGCAAGAAAGAGCAAGGAATTGCCAATATCGATCAACGAGATGTAGCCATTGGTCTGGATCACCAAGGAGTGTTCCCATTGACCCAGGATCACACTTGTCAGGGCAAGGAGAATGCAGGCAACAAGCGACATGAACGACGCATACTGCGGAGTATCCCTGCTTACAAACCGTTGCAGGTGTTCGCGAGTGTGCCGTATCGCGTCAAGCAATGGAGAGGGCCTCACGGAAGTATGCAATTGTTCGTTCAAGGCCGACTCTTCGTTGCACGTGTGGCTGCCAGCCAAGACGTCCTGCAGCAATGCTGATGTCTGGCTGACGTATCCGTGGATCGTCTTCCGGTAATTCCTTGAAAACGATTTCACTCTTCGAGCCCGTAAGATCACGAATCTCCGTTGCAAGGTCGAGCATGGAGATCTCGTCAGGATTGCCAATGTTCACGGGCATGGTTTCGGCACTCCACAAGAGTCGGATGATGCCGTCGATCAGATCATCGACATAGCAGACGCTGCGCGTTTGCGAACCATCGCCGAATACGGTAATTGGCTCGCCACGTAGAGCCTGGGAGATGAAGGCAGGAATGGCTCGACCATCGTCGACGCGCATTCTGGGTCCGTAGGTGTTAAAGATCCGAACGATCTTCGTGTCCACCTGGTGATACCGCTGATAGGCCATCGTAAGCGCTTCGGCAAATCGTTTTGCTTCGTCGTACACACCACGAAAACCAACGGGGTTGACGTTGCCCCAATAGGTCTCCGGCTGTGGGTGCACCAGTGGATCACCGTACACTTCACTCGTTGAAGCCAGTAGGAACCTAGCCCCCTTCGCCTTTGCCAGACCCAAGGCCTTGTGTGTGCCTAATGATCCGACCTTTAGAGTCTGAATAGGCAGCTTCAGGTAGTCGATAGGGCTGGCTGGACTTGCGAAGTGGAGGACAGCATCAAGCTCGCCTGGCACATGAAGGTAGTTGGTGACGTCGTATTGGACGAGGGCAAAGTTCGGGTTGCCGATCAAGTGAGCAACGTTCCGTGGACTGCCTGTGATGAAGTTATCCAGGCACGTCACATGACAACCATTGGCAATGAGTTGTGTGCAAAGATGTGATCCTAGGAATCCAGCTCCACCGGTGATGAGTATGCGCTTCATTGAACAAAAATATGTGGATGGAGATCGGTGAGCGGTTGTGTTGACGGTTCGACTACTCGCTGGCAAGCATGACGATGAGCGAGCGATACTGCAGTGAGATCAGCACGTATGCCAACGCCAAACCAACGATGTTGATGGTTGTTGCAATCCAGGACTTTCCACCCATTGGACGTAAGACGGCAAAACGTGGTAAAAGGTCGTTAAGGCGATCGCTTGTAACATGCTCTGGTGAGATGTTGGCCTGGTTAGCGCGGAGGATCACTGCTTGCAGTCGTTTGGACTCCCGCAGATACTCGATGCCCCATATCGTCAGCAGGATGAAGTAGGGGAGTGTCTGTCCGCCCCGCAATTCCAGCATATGGGCATCGGTAAGCATACCCGTAAATCGGAAGCCGTAGATCACCAGCCAATACACACCGGCAAAGGTGAAGGCAAGGGTAATGAGTCTGCGAAAGAGATGCTTCTGCTTTGAGTAGAGTACGAGAATCGAGTCGTGTAGCATAGGAAGTCCTTATGGAGACTCAAAGGTATGGACAAAAAAAGGGTCGCACCTGTTCGGTGCGACCCTTAGACGATCCACAAGGATATTATTCTGCTGATTCAGCAGGAGCTTCAGCGGCTGCGGCTTCAGCGGCAGGAGCTTCTTCTGCAACTGGCTCTGGAGCTGGGGCGTTCTGTGCTTCCTTTGCTGCTTCTTCGGCCTTGCGAGCACGTTCCTTACGACGTGCCTTCAAGCGATTGTAGCGTTCGGTAGCACGTTCGCGGTGCTGTGCAACGGCTGTTGCAATCTCTTCGGCAGAGGCACCCTTGAAACCAAGGTGACGCTGGAGGAGAACACCTTCGCGGCTGAAAATTTGGTTGACGATGTCCGTTGGTTGTGCACCGACGTTGAGCCAGTAAATGGCACGCTCGGCGTTCACAACAACATTCTTTGGTGTGGTCATGGGGTCTACCCAACCAACACGTTCAATGGCAGCGCCGTCACGACGAGCGCGTCCGTCGATCGCTACGATGTCGTAAAAAGGATGCTTTTTACGGCCACGGCGACGCAAGCGGAGTTTGACCATGGGAGGTCCTTCTAAAAAAGTGAATTGAAATGTGAGAGTTGAAATCGTTGGTGCTACAAGGTAGCACCGGTGTTTGCTTAGTTCCTACGCAGTGGCTGACGCAGAGGCTGATTACCAAACATGGGCTTGCCACCCTTGGTCATCGTCCGCATCATCTTCTGCATGTCTTCGAATTGTTTGATCAGTCGATTCACGTCCTGCGTGCTCGTGCCACTGCCAAGGGCAATGCGACGCCTACGTGAGCCATTAAGGATGCGTGGGTTCCGACGTTCTTCCGTTGTCATCGAAAGAATGATGGCTTCTACACGCCCCATGGCCTTATCGTCGATCTGTACATTCCGAAGTTGCTTGTCCATTCCGGGAATCATGCCGAGCAAGTCTCGGAGTGATCCCATCTTCTTGATCATCTTCATCTGACCCAGGAAGTCTTCGAAGGTGAACTGATTCTTGCGAATCTTTTCTTCCAGTCGTTCAGCTTCCTTTTCGTCGATCTGTTCTTGAGCACGCTCTACAAGACTGATCACGTCGCCCATTCCCAGAATGCGCGATGCAATGCGCTCTGGATGGAATGCTTCGAGTGCATCAATCTTCTCGCCTACGCCAACATACTTGATGGGCTTGCCTAACACGTGCCTGATGGACAGTGCAGCACCACCACGAGTGTCGCCATCAAGCTTGGTAAGGACAACCCCGGTAACGTCAAGCTTCTCGTTGAAGGCGCTTGCCGTCGTTACGGCATCCTGACCGGTCATGGCATCACACACGAAGAGAATTTCATGTGGCTTCAGGATTGCCTTCAAATCGGCAACCTCGGCCATCATCTCTTCGTCAATCGTCAAGCGTCCCGCTGTGTCAACAATCACCACGTCTCTGCCATACTTCCGCGCATATTCCATCGCATCCTTGGCAATCTCCTGTGGCTTTGCGTCTTCCTTGCTAAACACCGGCAGACTCATGGACTGTCCAAGAGTGCGCAACTGGTCGATAGCAGCTGGACGGTAAATGTCGCAAGCAACCAGTAAGGGCTGCTTGCCCTTCTTCTTGAGCTGGTAGGCAAGCTTGGCGCAGAACGTTGTCTTACCTGAGCCTTGTAAGCCAGCGACCATGACGATGGTAGGGGGCTGAGGCGCAAGGACAAGGTCAGCCTTCTTCGACCCCATCAGCTCTACCAACTCATCGTGAATGAGTTTGATCATGAGCTGACCAGGCAGAAGGTTGCCCTTGACTTCGATACCGAGCGACTTCTCCTTAACCGTCTCGATGAAACTCTTGGTTACGGTAAAGGCAACGTCGGCGTCAAGCAAGGCCGTACGCACGTCTGACAATGCTTCGGCAACATTGTCTTCCGTGAGCTTGTTCTGTCCACGAAACCGCTTGAGGGTTTCTTCGAGTTTTTCCTGTAGGGATTCAAACATGGCTGTTCTAGAGAACGGCAAACATACGGATTATCAGGCATTTAGCGATGCCCGACCATGGATGATCGCCTGAGCATCGTCATTGCGGTGTAGGCTGGTCGGGGTGAGGTTGCACTGGGGGACGTGCCACGCTGGGCCGACTGTAAGGCCTGTAAAATCATGGACATGCCAGACCGTGTAGTAAGCCGACTGTCAAAAACAAAGGCGCCCAAGCCATGCTTGGACGCCTTGTGATGTACATGTTGCGTGATGTATCCGGAGCGGACTTGCCTGATCCTGATCGTGGTACTGATCTTACCGTGCTACCACAATTCGTGTAGTGCCGACTACTTGATCGCCAGCCGTAACCTGTACGAGGTAGGCACCTGGTGCGAACTGGGAAGTTGTAAGCTTGCCCTGAATGGAAGCGCCGTCAACCAGCATTGGAACCGAAGCCATGGTTGCTCCAGATGTGCTGTAGACGGTTGCCATAGCCCCCTGCAATCCCTGCAAACCGAGTGGAAGTGGAATCGTAATCGACGTGTATGACGTCGAAGGGTTCGGTGCCACGGTCCACAGTGCAGAAGGAACCAAATCCGTTACCGATCCTACGGTGCCACTCGTGTCGACCTTCACTAGGCGATCGTTTGAACTACCATTGGCATCGACAAGGATGAGTTCGTACTCTTCAGCGTTTTGATTGCTGTCTGGACCAACAACGCCTGACAGTGCCGCAACCACAGCGCGCTCCGAGCCACGGAGGTCGGCAATCCATCCACGAATCTTCTTTGATGTTCCTGCCTCGACAGCCCAGATCGTGTCAGTCTGCGTACCCACAACGTTGATGTATTCTGGTGCGACGCTATTGAAAACCATGTTGGCTGCAAGTGATGTCGAGCCAATAACGAGGTCAACACCAGCAAGGTCAATCACACCATGAACACTGCGGATGGAAGTTTCGCCAGCCTTGGTGCCCTTCTCTAGTGCACCGTCCTTCTCAAGGATGGTGAGACTCAGATTCGTGCTTGTCGCAGCACCACGGAACTTGCTCGTGTCGCGCACACCCTGGATGATCAGATGGTATGACCTTCCGGGACGGAACTGCTCCAACGGCAAGGAAAGCAGCGTGTCCTTGATGCCGGTTGACGATGCCGGGGCAAAGGCCACCTGCATGTCGGCGCCGGCTGGGAAATCTGCGAATGCTGTTGCACGCTTGAAGCCAAGATTGTCGATGGCCTTCGTGCCGTTGACGTAGATGTCGACCATCGCCAACGACGGGTCGGCAGAGTTGTGGATGACCTGTACTCTTGCCGTTTGAGAGCCGGAAAGAAGCGGGAAGACTTGAACGTTACCATCCTCTTGCACGGTGAGCATCGAGAGAGCATTGGGGCTTGCATGATTGTCGGCTGGAGTCTTGTAGCCGGAAACCGTGAGGACAACGATGTTGCTCGAGCCAAAGGCTAGGTCGACTTCGAACGATGCAAGGACCTTCGTCTTGTCGCCCGTCTTGGTAAGATCAATGGTCTGCCGCTGACGTTTGACCTTCTTGAAGGTATCGGTGAACATGCCGTACTTGACGTTGGTAAACAACGGAGTGCTGTTGCCGCGTACATAGACGTCGCAGGCTTCGAGATCCGTCGAACCATGAGAAAACATCACGGCTACTTCACCAACAACAGGGTCGACGTACGGTACCTTCACCTGTGAAATGCTTAGACCTGTCGACGCTCCATCGGGGTTGGGAACCCAACCATCGCCGGCATTCCCGCGAAACTCGATTTCATATCCGGCATCGGCCTCAGGCGTAAAGGTCAGCGTAGCAATGGCCTCGTCCTTGCTGTTCGAATTGGCCGGAGCAACATCCACGTAGCATTCAAAGCCACCAAAGACAATGGCCGTATTAAAGTTGTCAGCCTTCTGGTACTCCAGATTGTCCACCTTCGTGGTCTGTCCCGACTGGGTTACGTAAACGTCCACATACCGCAGCGTGGTATCGGCACTATTGTGCAAGAACGTCAAAAAAGCTTGCTGAGCCGTTGCCGTACTGGCCAACAATGCAGCGAAGATGAGTGCTAGAATGTGGTTTGTCTTCATGATTCCACGGAATGGTGAGTATACAGGATGAGGCGTTTTATCGCCATGCAAGAGCGTTGCATGCTTGTAAGATGCAAACACACAACGAAAGTTTCAAGGTTAGGTAACAGATCCAGCGTATTTGACAAGGAAGGCATCGGGTACGTTGGCAAGGGTCTGATGCGTCGGTAGTGCTCGTACGGTACACCCGAGTACGCCGCTATGCTCGCAAATGAACTCGCCCTCATAGTGCGCTATGCCATCGGTTGTTCCGGTGCATCGCATTTGAGCGAAGGAGGCGTTGACGATGGAGTCGTGACTGTCGACCTTGCCGTGGACGATCTGCACTAGAAGGTCAAGGGGCGTGAGGGATCCGGTGACGACGTCGGCACTCACGTGAATGTTCTTGCCAACGTTGGCTCCTGACGTGCCCTGGATGTTGACGTTTTGGACGGCAACCTTGCTCCATGTTGTTGCAGCGAGGTTCAAGAATGCTGCAGAGGTACGGGCTTCGGACGCACCATTCGACGTCATCGTACGATAGGCGTCCATAGCCGGTTTGTAGAACTCCGTGGTGTATTCGCGAACCATACGCTGGGCGCTAAAACGCCAGGCAAGCGAACTGATGCTATGCTTCATCATGGCTATCCATCGTTCGGGGACACGACCGCCATTGCCGACGGTGTAGAATAGTGGTACGATGGCATGTTCGAGGATGTCGTACAGCGTCGAAGCATCGGCAGCATCCTGCTCGTCGGCATCAAATGATTCACCCCGTCCGATGGCAAAGCCATTCTCGCCGTCGTAGGCTTCGGCCCACCAGCCATCGAGGATGGAGAAGTGGAGTACGCCGTTGGCTGCGGCCTTCATGCCGCTGGTGCCGGAAGCTTCGTAGGGTTTGCGTGGCGTGTTAAGCCAGATGTCCGAGCCACGCACCATGAGCCGGGCAACGTCCATGTTGTAGTCTTCAAGGAAGACGATGCGGTGATCCAGGTGGTTGGCAGCAATCTTCTGGTGGACGCTTTGGATAAGCTCCTTACCGGCCGTGTCCTTCGGATGGGCCTTTCCGGCCATGATGATCTGCACAGGTGTTTCGCTACTGGTCACGATCTGCGTCAGCCGATCCATATCGCGCATCAACAGGTCGGCCCGCTTATACGTTGCAAACCGTCGTGCAAAGCCGATGGTGAGCACATCGGGGTCGAGGCAGTTGTGAATCTTGCTTACCTGACTTTGCGTGAGCGATGTGCTGTGCTTGGAAAGGATGTGTTCACGAGCACCGATAACCAGTCGATCACGTCGGCGTTGATGGGCACGCCACAACTCGATGGCCGGGATGGTGTGGACGGGTTCCCACGTTTCGGCAAGGTGCGGTTGTGTGCGCCAACGTCGGCCTAGATACTTGTCATACAAGTCAGCGAACTCCGGTGCCACCCACGTCTGCGTATGCACGCCGTTGGTGATGCTGCCGATGGGGACTTCCGACTCGTTGAAGTCCGCCCAGACATCCTTCCACATCTCGCGTGCAACTTCACCGTGAAGCTTGCTCACACCGTTTCGGTAGGAACTGCTGCGCAGACCAAGGATGGTCATCGAAAACCCTGCATCGGCTTGCGGTTTGCCAACCGATCCTAGGGCGAGGAACTGTTCCCACGTAATACCTAGCCCCTTGGCATAGACTTCGAAGTATGGCTTGAGTTGATCAAAGTAGAATACTTCGTTGCCGGCAGGGACGGGCGTGTGGGTGGTGAAGACGGTGGACGTTTGCGTAATGCGCCAGGCTTCTGCAAACGAGAGTCCGTGCTGCACCATGAACATGCGTGTGCGTTCAAGGGCAGAGTATGCGGCATGACCTTCGTTCATGTGTATGGCAGCGGGTTCGATGCCTAGGGCTTCGAGGGCGCGCATGCCACCGATGCCGAGGACGATCTCCTGTCGGATCCGCGCATCGGTATCGCCACCGTACAATCGATCGGTGATGTTCCTTAACTCATCGGTCGTGTTCTGCGGAATGTTCGTGTCAAGCATGTACAGCGGCACTCGCCCGACGTTCACGCGCCACACCTGTGCATAGGCCGTACCGATGGGAAGGTCGACCGAAACAGTAAGGGGCTTTCCATCGCCCTTCATCACGGGTGTAAGCGGGAGGTCGTGAAAATCAATCTCACGATACTCTTCGTTTTGCCAACCGTTCTGCGTGAGGTATTGTTTGAAGTATCCTTCCTGATACAACAGTCCAATGCCTACAAGTGGCAAGCCTAGGTCGCTAGCACTCTTCAGGTGATCGCCAGCAAGTACTCCCAAGCCCCCTGAATAACTCGAGAAGCTCTCGTGAATGCCGAACTCGGCACAGAAGTAGGCAACGTAGGATGCAGGACGTGCATCGGTGGATGCATACCAGCCGCGATCTTCCATGTAGGTGCGGAAGTTCTGGTGGACTTCGCCGACGAGACTGATGAAGTCCTGTCGCTGCGACAAGGCAATCAACCGGTCATGCGACAACCGTGAAAGCATTGCTACCGGGTTGTGCAATACCTCTTCCCAGAGTATCGGATCGATGCGTCGAAATAGATCAATGGCCTCTTCTTGCCAACACCACCAATAGTTGTAGGCAATCTCCTTGAGAGGCAGCAAGGCAGGTGGCATGGTGGGGGCAACAACAAACGTCGTAACTGGCTTCATGCAACAAAACTAGTAGACTGCACGGTGCTTGCCTGCTATCTTGGGACGTATGGAATCGCTGCCGACATCGAATGAAGGTTGGGTAAGGGGCTTGGTAACACTTAAGCAAGCAACGGAGTTACTGCGTGGTGGGCAGGTTGTGGCCATCCCTACGGAAACCGTCTATGGTCTTGCTGCAGTGGCTACTGATGAACAGGCCGTACTTCGCGTTTTTGAAACAAAGCACCGTCCGCCCGACAACCCGCTCATCGTTCACGTACACTCCATTGCTCAGGCACTGCAGCTTGGTGATGTTGGCGAAATCGAACTGAACTTAATGCAGCGTTTCTGGCCAGGTCCGCTTACCATCATCGTCCCTCGTAAGGCACCTCTTCCTAGAGCCGTTACGGCCGGACTGAATACAGTGGCACTTCGGATGCCCGGACATGAATTGGCCCTTGAGCTCATTGCTGCCGTCGGCAGCGCCCTCGTTGCACCGTCGGCCAATCCCTCTGGGATGCCGAGTCCGACTAGGGCGCAGCATGTACTGGCCGACTTCAACGGTTCCGTCCCCGTATTGGATGGTGGCGAGACGGTGCTGGGCATCGAGTCCACCGTTGTCCGCATCGTCGGCTCAGAATGCGTCATCCTCCGTCCGGGTGCGATTACCGAGGCCGACCTAGCGGACGTTGGACTTGACGTTCTGCCCACGCCTTCGGCCATCGAGGAGTTGGCGCACTCACCAGGTACGCGTTATCGACATTACGCTCCAAACACTCCCATGCGATTGTTTGCCGATGCCTATACACTTCGAGAAGCCATGGTCCCCGGACGACGCTATGTGATCCTTGCTCCCTATCAACCAGTTGAAGGAGTGGAGTGGCAACATCTCACGGCCCAGTCCGTATATGCGCAACTTCGAGAGGCCGACGAGAAGAAGGTCGACGAAATTCTTGTACTTTGTGCGGGCGCAGTTCGGGCAGATGTTGCCTTGATGGACAGGTTGCTACGGGCTGCAGGAGAGAATTTGTTGGGTGAGGGAACATGATTGAGCTGACCTTGCGGGTGGTGAACCGGGCTGGACTCCATACGCGTCCAGCAGCCATGCTCGTAAAAACGGCCTCTCAGTTTTCGAGCGAGATTTATTTGGAGAGAGATGGCTTTAGCATCAATGCCAAGAGTATTATTGGTGTGATGACGTTGGCTGCCGAACAAGGAAGCACGCTTGGACTAACCGTAGAAGGTGCCGACGAAGTTCAGGCAGCAGATGCAATACAGGAATTGTTCACGTCGGGTTTTGGAGAACAGTTGTAACATGCAGACCAGGCATCACGAGGCATCCGGCAGGTTGGTACTCAAGGGTGTACCAGCTTCGTCGGGCATTGCCATCGGCAAGGCATTCGTGCTGGATGCAGATCTACCGGTCGACGCTACCGAGCGTGTTACTCCTGACCGCATTGCCAATGAACTTCAGCGATTTCAATCAGCGTTGGAATCAGTAACGACGGAGCTGACCCAGGCGATGGAGCTTGCCGTTCACGAAGGAGCTACGGCAGTAAGCATCGTTGAATCCTTCCAGCTTGTTGCATCGGATGCTCTTGTCCACCAAAGCATTGCCCAACACATTGCCAGCGGCTTGTCGGCCGAAGCAAGTGTTGCCCGCGAGTTTGATGCCCATAAGACGGTGCTCTATCGATCGGGTGATGCATTCCTGCGATCACGTGCACAGGATCTGGAGTTCGTCAAGGAACGAATCATTGCGGCCTTACGCAAACGCATGTTGAGTCATGCACAGGGTACCGACAGCATCGTCGTGGCACCACACGTAACGCCGCAAGACATGCTCTTCTTTAAGACAACGCAAACCCTTGGCTATCTCACGGAAGTTGGTGGCATCAACTCGCACGTGTGCATCCTGGCACGTGACATGGGTATCCCGGCCGTTATTGGCGTGGCTCAGGCAACGGAGAATATCTGCACGGGTAGTCTCCTGATCGTCGATGGTTTTAGTGGCGTTGTAGTCGTCGACCCTGACGAAGCAACCTTGGTCGAGTATCAGCAGAAGATGACGCAGGCGGAAGCCTACAGAGAGAAGCTTGGTGAACTTGTCCACAAACCCACGGAAACCACCGACGGTGTACGACTGGCTTTGCTGGCCAACGTCGACGAGCCCGATAATGTTGACGATGCCATGATGGCCGGCGCCGAAGGCGTTGGTCTTGTCCGCACCGAATACCTGCTCATGCGTCTCGGTCGGTATCCCACCGAAGCAGAGCAGACGGCGTGGTATCTGGACATAGCCCAACGTACGTATCCGAGTCAGGTGACGTTTAGAGCGTTTGACGTGGGGAGCGACAAGTTCCGTCAGGGCATACCACACGTAGAGGACAATCCTGCGCTCGGTTTGCGTGGTGTGCGATTCCTGCTCTACCGTCCCGATCTCTTCCAGCAGCAGGTTTGTGCCGTCCTCCGTGCCTCCATTCACGGCAACGTTCGGTTGATGCTTCCCATGGTCTCGACCCTTGAAGAAGTAGAGCGATCGAAAGCCTTGATCGAAGAATGTAAACAACATCTGGCAAGCCAAGGTGTCGAGTTTGACGCATCCATGCCCGTGGGCATGATGATTGAAACACCAGCTGCCGCGATGATGGCTGACTTGTTTGCCCAGCATGCCGACTTCTTGAGCATTGGTACGAACGACCTTGCACAGTATGCTCTGGCAACCGATAGAACCAACGATCTAGTTGCCGACATTTTTGATCCGATGCATCCAGCCGTCATCCGTATGGTTCACATGATCGTCCAGGCTGCTCGAACACATAACAAGTCGGTGAGCGTCTGCGGTGAAATGGCTGGACATGCCTCGGCAACGGAGATGCTCGTTGGACTTGGCATCACCGAACTGAGCGTAACGCCGCGGTTGTTGCTGGAGGTAAAGCGACGTATCCTTCATGCCAACTACAACGACTGCGTGCTGCTTGCCGAGCAGTTGTTGAACTGTGCTACCGTGAAGGACGTCCATCGAATCCTCGACTCGCTGAGTGTTTCAAGCAAGAACGATCTGCTTGCATGAAGAGTCACCCGTTGATGTTCATCGTCGTTGTGCTGATTCTAGCAGGAGCTTCGCTCCATGCACAACAACGTAATGCCCAGGAAGAGGCACTACCACCAATCATCCGCACCATCTTCCTTGAACAGCGTGATGTGTTTGATAGCACACAGTCCGATTGGTTCTTTGGTGCCGGTATACTCAATGCACTGCATAGTCGGACGCGTCCGTATATCATCGACGACGAGCTACTCCTTGGCGAAGGTGACGAGCTGGATACGATTCGGCTGTTGGAAATCGAACGTAATCTTCGGCGTACCGGACTCTTTAGTACCGTAAGGGTGACCACTGATCCGCCACTCAACACGCTTCGTCGTACGAGCACAGGCACCGTAGAGTGGCCTGATTCAATCGACGTTGTCGTCCAGGCACAGGACATCTTCTCTCTCCGTCCAGCCATCCTCGTCGGCACTGGCGGAGGTATCTCGAACCTTGGCGCCAAACTCGAAGAAACCAACCTGCTTGGTACCGCCACGCAGGTGATGGCTCAAGGATTGTATCGGACGGAGAACGATATCGGTTGGGAGGGGAGTGCACGCATTGCACAGCGCAGACTCTTCCGGACCGAACTTAGCCTGGAAGCACTCATCCAGGCCAATCAGTATCGTACCGATCAAGCGATTGGTATCGTGAAGCGCTATCGTACCATGACCACACCATGGGCGTTTGGCGTAGCAGGGTATAACTCGTACGGACGGGACTTTGCCTATCGCGATACTCTTGCACCGCTACTCCTTCCGTTTCACGACAGGAAAGCCACTGGCTGGATATCGCAGGCCTATGGAGATGAAGACAGAATCTTCATGAGTGCTTCGCTCACCTTGAATAGCGTTAGTCGTACCGTGCCCGCATCTCGTCAGGCATTCGACAATACTGGTCAACTACTCTTAAGCTTCTCCTCGCTCAGTCAACGCTACGGTCGCACCGTCTTCCTCGACGGCTACGAAACCGAAGATGTGTTGGAAGGGGGCTGGGGTAACGCTACCATTGGCAGGATATTCTCGCTAGGGAATGGTGGACAAAGCATGTGGTACATCGGTGGTGAAGCAGAACAAGGTTGGTTCCCGCATGACAACCTGTACCTCTATGGACAGGTCAATGGTGCATCAGGATTTGGTAGCGTGCAGAGCACCGTTCCAAACGCACCACCTGTCGTAGGCACGAGAGCCATGTACACATCGCTTGGTGTTACTGGTCTGGCCCATTGGAGAGCAAGCTCGACGATGGTTCTTGCTGGACGTATCACCAACCAGACCGTCTGGAACTGGAATGCCTTTCATCAATTGGTGCTGGACCTGGAATCCGGTTTGCGTGGTTATGCAGCCAACATGATGTCAGGCGACAATCGCTTTGTGGCCAATGCCGAAGTCCGCTGGTTCCCTGGATGGAAGTGGTGGATCCTTGGCGTGAGCGGCGTAGCATTCTGGGATATGGGCACGGTGTGGAATCAGGGACAGTCACTACAGTCCACACAACTCCACCATGCCATAGGTCTGGGCTTCCGCATTCACAATCTCAAGGCCAGTGGTGGTGATGCCATCTTTAGATTTGACTTTGCCTTTAATCTGGACGAGCGGCGGTTTACTGGCCTGATCTTTACCACCAATCAGTTGTTTAGTGCGTTTGGCCGACATCAGTACAAGGCACCAACGCTGTATGGGACCGATGTTGACCTGCGATAGCGTTGATCATTCACAAACGCAACCACGATCACAAACTCCAGCATGAACACCCAAGGTATTTCCATGAATGCATTGATTGACCATACACTGCTCAAGCCCGATTGCACAGCCGACCAGATTCGTAAGCTCTGTGCCGAAGCAACCGAGTATGCCTTTGCATCGGTATGTGTGTTACCATGGTGGGTTGAACTATCGGCACAACTCTTCAATAACGTGTGCACGGTCGTTGGCTTTCCACTTGGAGCAAATACCACACAGACCAAGGTTGCCGAAGCGGTTGCCCTTGTTCGTGCCGGTGCACGCGAGATTGATATGGTGGCATCGATTACGGCACTCAAGAGTGGACAGGTAGATCAAGTCCGTGCCGACATCACTGCTGTGGTTGATGCCGTTGCTGAGCATGGTGGCATGGTCAAGGTTATCATCGAGACCTGCCTGCTCACGCATGACGAGAAACTCGTCATGTGTGACGTCGTGAGTGCAGCTGGTGCAGCATACATCAAAACGTCCACCGGATTTTCTACCGGTGGCGCAACATTGGAAGATGTAGCCCTGCTCCGTAAGCATGTATCGTCCAATGTCAAGGTCAAGGCCAGCGGTGGCATCAGGGACAGAGCCACTGCACAGGCCATGGCCGAAGCAGGCGCATCGCGCATTGGCACGTCGAGCGGGATAGCCATCGTTCAGGGCTGATTGAAAGACTAGAAGACCAAAAAGAAAAAAATATTTGCAAAAACGTGTTATAACACATATATTTGTGTTGTAACACATTCCTCAACAACAAAACCAAAGGTGATACAATGACGCGCTGGAATATCGATGCAGCTCACTCCGATGTGCAATTCAAGGTCAAGCACCTTATGATTAACACGGTTACTGGCTCATTCCAGGATTTTTCAGGAACCGTAGAGAGCAATGGACAGGACTTTGCCGACGCTAAGGTGACGTTTACCGCACAGGTGGCTTCGGTGCAGACAAGAAATGAAATGCGTGACAATCACTTGCGAAGCAACGACTTCTTCAATGCAGAGCAGTATCCGGAGATGACGTTTAGGTCGACCTCGATGGTCAAGACCGGGGCGGACACCTATGCTATGACGGGCGACCTAACCATTCGTGAGCATACACATCCCGTGACACTTGATGTTGAATTCGGTGGTACGATCGTCGATCCATACGGCAACACCAAGGCTGGCTTTGAAGCAACCGGTAAGCTCAACAGGAAGGAGTTCGGACTTACATGGAACGGTCTTACCGAAGCAGGTGGCGTAGTGGTTAGCGATGAAGTACGACTGATCCTCAACATTCAACTGCTGCAGACAGCCGATACCACTGTTAGCCAACCAGCAGAACTCGAAGTCGAAGCATAATAGCGCAGACGTAACAGCGCAAACATGATAGCGCAAACATGATAACGCTGACGTGACACCGCAGATGTAATAGTGCAATCATGGTTGTGCAGAGATGTAGCTTAATCATGCAGGATGCTGGCCGTGAAATCAGCATCCTGCGTATGTTCACAAGCAGGAGGCATATCATGAGAACGATACAACACATCACCACAGGGTTTGCATCACACGTTGGACCGCTTACCATCCATCAGCCCCTTCCCGTCTCAAGCTTACGCATTGCCGATCCCTTCCTGCTGCTCCATCATGCAGGTCCGCAGCGCTTTGATCCTACTGACGAAGTCCCACGCATCGACGCACACCCGCATAAAGGATTCGAGCCAGTAACGTTTGTGTTTGACGGTACGGTGCTTCATCGTGACTCACTAGGCAATACCGGCATCATTGGCGCCAACGAGGTGCAGTGGATCACTAGTGGCAGTGGAATAATCCACGAAGAAGGTCCGACGCCGGAGCTTGCACGAAGCGGTGGCTCGCTTGAACTTGTCCAACTCTGGATCAACCTGCCGGCAAGCAAGAAGCTCATGAAGCCCGCCTACCAGGAACTCCATTCCGAGATCCTGCCACACGTAACACTGCTTGATGGTGCCGTGCAGGCAAGAGTGGTGGCCGGTGAGTGGGGTGGACAGAGCGGACCTGCCGTAACGCAGACGCCACTGACTGCCGTGATGGGAACCATGATGGAAGGGGGCTCTGGAATACTTCCTCTGCCAGCTTATGAAACAGTGCTCCTCTACATCCTGGGTGGCAGCGTTACCATTGACGGTCATCACGTACATGAACACCAACTGATCCAATTCGACAACAAGGCAGAGTCCACCGAAGTGGCCATTACCGTAGATGCCGACGTTCGTTTTCTGTTGCTAGGCGGACGCCCTATCAACGAACCCGTCATGAGTTATGGTCCGTTCGTGATGAATACCGAAGACGAGATCCGCACGGCCTTTAACGAATATGCATCGGGTGCCTACGGACACGTGTGACGGCCATTGTGCCAGAGTTGACTTTTGTGTATGTTACGGGAGTAACTCTGGTGGGACCGGATGACCTTGCATGTAACCAATGGCGACATCCTAGCCGATCGGCTGAAGACGATTGGCATTGATGGTTACGTCCTGCCATGGCGCGAGGTACTGCATGAAGGAACGATTGCCGACTATCAGTCCGTTGATGGAGTAGGGCGGCATACCTTTAACACCGACAGAGCTGCCTTCATTGACTACCGTGGCTGGGGTCGCGCAGAGGTTGTGGTCGAAGAGATGAACCAGCGCGATGCAATACTCCTTGACCCACGCTGGAAGGAAGTCGTCCTCTGGCTCGAGCACGACTTGTTCGACCAGCTTATCGCAAGTCAGGTACTCACACTTCTTTGGCGTTCTGGTCGAGCAGCCCACATCGACGTTCGTCTTACACAACCATCTCGGCACTTGAACTACCTTACCGATGCCGAGCTCCTTCATGTTGGTCGTACTCCGCGAACCTTTACCGCAGAGACCATAGCCCCCTACCTTGAATTCTGGATTGATGTCACTAGCCATCGACCGTTCCCGGAACCACAGACGCTAGTTACGCCCCTTGACATTGCTCGCAAGCAGTGGTTGGAATTGCAACCGGGCTCCGATGGACTGAGTATCTTCGACAAGCGCGTGATCGAACTCGTTGAGCGAAGAGGAAAGGTGAAGGTAGATGTGCTGTTTCAGCAGATCAACGCTGAAGACGGGGATTGCGCATTCTGGGGCGACCTACCGTTCAACGCCCGATTGAGCGATTTGGCGCGGAAGATACCTGGCATGTGTCTGCACGACGATGTTGTGGAGTACGCTAGTTAAACCTTTCGCAAGGTCCACTGCACAGGCGGACCTTTATCAACCACGACTCATGAATTCCGTTATGCAACGTTGCTTCGTTGTCCTTGCCAGCACCTTGGTCATGATGCTTTCTGCCTACGATGCTGCTGCCCAACGCTACTTTCCAAGCAAATCCGATACGGTATGGCAAACAGTTTCACGCCAGGACCTTGGTTGGTGCGATCAACACCTTGACACACTCTACCGCTACCTTGCTGCGAACAACACTCGTGCCTTCCTCGTGCTAAAAGATGGCAAGATGGCCATCGAATGGTACCCCGATTCATTAAGCAAGGCCAACGTGTGGTTTTGGGCGTCGGCCGGGAAGACGCTTACCAGTGTGCTCGTGGGCCTAGCACAACAGGATGGTGCACTCAGGATCACGGATGCAACATCCAAGTACCTGGGGAATGGGTGGACGAGTCTGACTCCCGAACAAGAGCAGGAGATTACCATCTGGCATCAGCTTACGATGACGAGTGGGTTGGATGATGCGAAGTCAGGTGGACATTGCACTACACCAGATTGTTTGGTCTACAAGGCAAAGCCCGGCACACGCTGGGCCTACCACAATGCACCGTACACACTCCTTGATGCCGTGATCAAGGGCGCAACGGGGAAGACGATCAACCAATATCTGATGGAGAAGCTCAAGACCGTGACTGGAATGGATGGGCTTTACGTCAAGCTTGATGACGATAACGTGATGTTTAGCACACCACGTTCGATGGCACGCTTTGGTCTGCTTGCGCTGAACAACTTCGTCTGGGATGGTACGCCAGTGTTGTGGGACACGACCTACATCCGTGGTATGCTCACGCCTTCGCAAGATCTTAATCGCAGCTACGGCTACCTGTGGTGGCTGAACGGTAAGGCATCGTACATGCTTCCAACCATTCAACTCGTCATCCCTGGTCCACTTAGCAAACATGCCCCCTCCGATGCCGTCAACGGTCTAGGCAAGAACGATCAGATTCTCTGCGTGGTACCAAGCGAGAACCTGGTGGTAATCAGATTGGGTGACAATGCCACCACTACTTCGGCTGATGTTGCAACGGTGTTCTATGACGAGATGTGGGCATTGTTGCGTCAGGTGATCTGCACGCCTTCGTCAGTCGAAGAGGCCGTCAGCGCGGAGCGCACAACACCGATGGATTCGGAGATTCCACTTGGTAGCACGGTGTATGCAGTGAACACTGCCGGTGAACTGCTCACGATCTGCAATGCAAGCGAGCACTACAGTCCGTCAATGTTGCCGGCTGACGCCATCGTAACACACAAAACCATCGTGCGCACCAGTGCTACCACGCAAACTGTTTATCTGCTCATGCTTGGCTCGAATCATTGGTAGGGGGCTGCGTAGCACGCGCCTGAACCATGGCCCTAATCATCAGACTTCTGCCATGGGCGATTCTGCCAGCACGAGTCCGCTTGTCCGCTCCAACGTGTAGGATATCTCCCAATCACTCTTGAACAACGCCACCAACCGGTCGTGGTCGTCATACACCAGCGGCACGTTATTCGCTGGTTTTACGGAGCCGTGTATCCATCGTGTGCGGGTGTAGGGTTGACGTTCCAGGCGGACCACTTCGTTGTACTCATTCTCCATACGCCATGAGAAGAGCTCAAGCTGGAGCTCGCCTACAACGCCTACCAGCGGTGATGGATTACCGTCGGCCTCGGTGAAGATCTGTACCACGCCTTCTTCACGCAATTGATCAATGCCTTTACGAAACCCTTTCGAGAAGGAGCCAGACTTTGGCCACACCTTGGCGAAGATCTCAGGAGCAAATCGTGGGAACTCCGGAATGCGAAGTAATGATCGCTCGGTAAGCGTATCGCCTACTTGAAACAACCCGGGGTTGGTTAGACCAATCACGTCACCAGGATAGGCCTCGTCGACGATGTTCCGCTCGCGACCAAAGATTTCGAATGGATAGTTAAGCTTCGTCGTCTTACCGCTTCGTGGATGCAATGCCGTCATCCCGCGTTCGAACTTGCCCCCTACAATTCGCAAGAACGAAATCCTATCACGATGGGCCTTGTTCATGTTGGCCTGCACCTTGTAGACAAAGCCAACGAACTCCGAGCTGTCGGGGGCGACGATGACATTCTCGCCCTTGTCGGTAGCCATCATGTAGGGTTGGGGAGAGGGGGCTAGATTGAGGAGTTCACCCAGAAAGTGTTCGACGCCGAAGGTGGTGATGGCACTGCCCCAGTATACTGGAGTGCATGCTGCTCTGTTGAACTTCTCTGCATCAAAGGGCGGGATGACGTGTTCGACAAACTCAAGGTCGCTAAGCAGTTTGTCGTGTGCCGCCGTACCAAGTGAGGTGCGGATCTCTGCATCGTGAATGTCGGCCACCGTTACGGGCGCCTTGGTCCGTCCGCCAGCCGTCCGCTCAAACGCATAGAAGTTCGACGTAGAGCGTTCGAAGATTCCACGAAAGTCGGGTCCATCACCAATTGGCCAGGTACGCGGAATTGCCGTAATCCCCAGCACCTGTTCGACCTCGTCGAGCAACTCCAGTGGATCACGAGCCGGCCTGTCCATCTTGTTGATGAACGTGATAATTGGTATGCCTCTGTCTCGACAGACCTTGAAGAGCTTGATGGTCTGCTCCTGAACACCACGTCCGGCATCGAGCAACATGATGGCTGCATCAACGGCCATGAGTGTGCGGTAGGTGTCTTCGGAGAAGTCTTGGTGACCCGGTGTGTCGAGCAGGTTAAGCAGCATGCCGTTGTAGTGAACGCGCATGGCACTGGAGCTAACGCTAATACCGCGCTGCTGCTCGATGCCCATCCAATCGCTGGTTGTCGTACTGTGCTTACCACCCGTAACGGCACCAGCTTGATGGATGGCTCCGGAGTAGAGAAGCAGTTTCTCTGTTAGTGTGGTTTTACCAGCGTCCGGGTGACTGATGATGGCAACGGTTCGTCGAAGGCTTGCTTGCTGTTGTAGGTCGGTCATGGGGTGCAAAACTATGGCAATCAGCGTGGCCCGCGCTGACGCAAGGTATTGGTCCGCCAGAAACGGCAACGGGTGCAGCACATGGTTGCTGCACCCGTTATGTAGTGTGTGACGTGCGTAATGTTAGCGTGGACTCAGTGGCGAGGCCTCTGGCACCATCCGCATCAGGTCGTATTGCAAGCCCAACATCATACGCAGGGAGTGTACGCTCCAGCTTTGTCCGCTGATGATGGAGGTAAAGAGCGGACTAAACTGTACTTCAGGTACAAGACGTAGTGTGCCTGCTGCATTCATTGGCAGAGCGTACCTTGCTCCAAGCACAAGCCCGAATTGGAAGGCAGATGTTTGTGGAAGCGTTCCACTCGATGCATTGCGTACGGCACTACCGTTGTAGGTGTAAGGGATGCTTTCGTCGAGGCGTTCTTGCTGGTCATACGTGGCACCCATGAGCATGCCTGCACGGAGTCCACCTACCAACCCAAACCTCTCTCCCATCTTGAACAACAGCAGTGGTTCGACCGACAGTACGGACATGCTTGAGGTAAGCTCGTGCGTGATGTTTGCCGAAACGGCTTGATTGCCTTGTCGGACGGTGATGGGCTCAAGCTTTGTCTGGCTTACGCTGGTTGCATGAAACGTCAGTCGTCCAACAAACTCCAAGCTGTTCGACAACGGGAGTTCAATACCCAAGCCACCAACAAAGCCCCCTCCCATCGCGCCGTCATATCCTGGACAGCATGATGGAATGTCCGGCAGCACTAGTTCGGATGCAGCGTTGATGTCCAACGCATAACCACCAAACGCACCTAACGAGAACATGCGCTGTGGCTTAAGTCGCTCCTCGACGGCAGGAGCAAGGATGGTTTCTTCTGACTTCTTCTTCTCGATGGTAAGCGTCTCTTGAGCATACGTAGCGGTAATGCAAAACAAGCCGACGAGCAGGACTGCAGCGGAACGAATCATAGTTGTGTGTTGATGTCCATGTGTCATGATGAATCCTACCGTGTTATGAGTACAGGCAAGCGGTAGGTTGTTCCGCGAGCATTGATGGAAAGCACGTAGACGCCAGGCGAAAGCATAGCAACGTCGACTTGCTCGAGGGCATTGCCGGAGGCATTCGGGGTGAGCCGAACATCCTGCACGTACTCGCCTGTGTATGTGTACAATGCACATGTGCCGACGTCGGTGCCCATGCCTTGGACGCTGACCGTGAGTGTTGACGATGCAGGTATGGGATAGGCGTTGATGGCGAACAGACTACCCGATGGTATTAGTAGTCTGATGCCGCCTTCCTGACAGATGTCGGTGATGGTTACATGACCATTCCCCGTTGTCACTGCTGACGTCGTATCCTCCGTCCACCTAAACCGTGCCAGCACCACATCCGTTTGTGATTGCATGCCAAGGATGGCCGTGAAGTCTAGCGTGCCCAACACACCGATCGAATCCGTACGAGTACCACGAATGGTGATCATACATGGCTGGAAGTTACCTGCAGTAAAACAATCGGGTGTTGAAGCTCTACCTACGACGACCATTGGATCGTAGATCACGTCGGCCTCCCAATTGTGCAGGTTGTTTGCGTCGAGGTTCATCGACTCCGTAAGCCGAAGTCGTAACGAGAACTGATCACCAACCTTTACTTGCACACTGTCGATGACCACTGTAGCAGAGGCAGGACCAGTGCCTGCACAACTTCCGGTGAAACGGGTCGTTGCAGAGAGTGCACACACATGCGGGATCACGAGCGACAACGAATCGTCGATGCTTTCAACACAGGCAACTCGATAGTCCACCTCCAGACGCTCACCAGGAGCAAGCTGGGCGGGGAGCGATGGACGTGTAGCAACAACACTGACGTTGGTGCTGACCGTTACGGCAGTAATGCGCAACGTGTCCGTACCGGTGTTCTCGTAGCGCGATGTACCGGTAACAGGACCAGCCATGGCGCCTAGTGTAATGACTGGGTCGAGAGACGTGATCTGCGGATTGGCGCGGAAGCCAACGATGCGAACAATTCTTCGAATCGAGCACGGTTCGAGAACTACGTCGATCGAATCCACATAGTAGCCATCGGCTGTTGGCGTCCACGTAACATCAAACGTCTGCTTGACGCCATTGTCCAGAACAGTACCCTGCTTGAGCGTTGTAGAGACGTTCGCAGGCACGGCAACACTCGTTACCGTTGCACTGCCGGTTCCTGAATAGGTAACCTCGATCTGCTTGGTGTAGGAGGTGCTGCCAGCGCATGGATACACCGTGCCGAAGTCGACCACTGGTGTTGCCGTTACGCTGGTGCCGGACTTTGTCCCGGTGATGGTAAGTGTTACCGAGCTGTTGCATGGCTGACCCGTAATCGTCACCTGATACGTGAACGGTCCGGATGTAGCAGGACGCACGTTGACCTTGACCTCAAGCGTATCGTCAGGCGCAATATCCACTGTACCTGTTGGTGTGAATACGATTTCCGATGTCGACGGTAGCGTTATCGTTGACGCCGTCGTTCCGGAGTTGATGATGCGAATAACCGTGTCCTTGCTGTCTTCACACCCTTCCATTGATCCAAGGTCGATGGACGTTGGATCGACGACAATTGCAGCACTCACACGTTTGCCCCGCAACGTAAGCCGAAGAGAATCAGTGCAGGTGCCAGAAACGAATGGCAGCTTCACCACCTGCGAGTATGTGCCCAGCGCCGTCGGTTCGAACCGAACGGTAAGCTTGACACTTTCACCCGGTTTGAGCTCTGTGGATGTGAGTGGTGAAACAAGACTGAAGGGGGCTTGGAATACGCCAACACCAAGTTCCATGATGTTGGTTCCACTGTTACGCACCGTAACTGTTGTGTCGCGTGCAGCAGCCATGCAGTCAAGCATGGATCCAAAATCGACGATACTTGGGACAAGACTTGCAACCAGTTGTGCCTTTGTCACGGAGAGCGATGCTGTAGACGTCCACTTGCACGGTGTACCGGAGCACGTAAGCACACCCGATGCAGCACCAGGTGCCAATGGGGTTGCACGAATGACAATCAACACACTATCCAATGGTGCTATTCGGAGTCCTGAAGAGAGATCGGTAACGACGCTAAACACTGGATCAGATGTTGTGGCCTTGGTGAGCCAAATCTCGTAGGGCATGGGATTCCTGACCCATACGGAGTCGTCAACGGCAGATTCACATGCATCAAGCTCTCTAAATGCAAGTGTTGCAGGTGCAATGGTTGTTGTGGGATTGATGACGGTAACAAGAACCGTGTCCGTTGCCGTGCAACCAAGAGCATCGGTAACGGTGACAATGTAGTGCGAGGTAGTATTTGGATTGACGAATGGTCGCTCGACGTCATCGGCATCGATATAGGTCGGACCTGCTTCAAGACGTTTCCATTTGTAACTGTACTGCGGGTTACCGCCAGTGACCGTTGCGATAAGCTGGACGGATGTGTTGATACAGGTGCTTACGCTATCACCAATGCTCACTGACGGTGCTGCTGCCCTGGTGATGTACACCGTATCGCGGTACCGGCAGCCATCGACGGTTGTTGCAGTGAGGATGTACGTACCACTGTCGGCAACGACGATGTTCTGTGCCTTGACGCCATTGCTCCACTTGTAACTAGCAAAGCCGGCAGGTCCGCGAAGCTGACGTGTTTCGTTGTTGCAGAGAACAGGTGTACCGTTGACAACGATGTTGATCGTCGAGTCTGGACAGGTGTTAAACAGACTCAAGAATGCAACCTGTTTTGTTGTATCGGCATTCATCTTCGTTGCATCCATAAACGCACCTGGCGTGGTGGCCATGCGACGACCAGTTACGGTTGAGGTAATGGCCACATAGGCATTGCCATCAGCCTGAAGTCCTTCTACCTGGTCGTATCCAAAGTCAGTGTTAGGGGGCCAGTTAGGTGGGTCTGGTGGCGTTGGTGGGTCGGGCAGATTGTCCTGTGGTTGTGCACCATAGTACGTACAGTACAGAACCTTGGAACCATCGGCACTGAGTTGGGCAAAGAATCCGTCGGTAAGGTCAGGCCAGGTTGCAGTCGTGTTAGGAACACTTTGCAATGCATCAGCGGTGACTGGTAAATCCGTCGAGCCGTTGGTTACGCCCCCTACCCAGACTCTGTCCGACTTATCGAGACTAACGGTAAAGATCGACTCGATCTTTTGTCCACCTAGGTACGTCCCGAAGATCATTGCACCACTGTTGGACGCATTGAACTTCACGACAAATCCATCGCCGAAGCCATTCCTTGCAGCTTGATAGGGGAGATGAGTAGGGAAGTTGGCACTGCCTGTTGCGCCAACGATGACGGGATTGCCATTGGAGTCCATGGCAGCGTCGTACATAAAGTCCGTTGCGTCGGAACCACCGAGGTACGTTGCCCACCGTCTGTCGGGAGCGCCAGCTACGGTGGCAAAGTACACGACCACGCCATCGAATCCACCGCGAAGAGTACTGGAGTTCGTGACGGGAACGTTGGTGCTCATGGTATTGCCAGCGCAGGCAATGTTGCCAAAGGCATCGATGGCAATGCACGTGGCTCTGTCTTCAAGGTCACCACCATAGTACGCCAACCAATCGCCCTGCCATCGATCGGTAGAACCTGTGCGGAGACTGCATCGTGCAATGAACAGGTCGTAGTTGTTGGTGTTGTTCGCACCATTCTTGGCCCAGGCACCACCAGTCTTGTCGGAAACGCGCGGACTGTTGGTTTCGCCGCAGATGGCCAGGACGTTGTTCTTGAAGGCAATGCCGGTGCAGCGGTCATTGCGACTTCCATCCATGATCCAACTATCACCCCAGTCACCGGTTGACGTAACACGCATGACCCAACCAGCAACGAAGGAGATCGTGTCGTCCGGTAGTCCACCAAACGGTCCGCTTCCTCTATCGTCGAGTGCTCTATTGGTATCGGACAGTGGATTGTTCAAGCTATCAAGCGAGCCACAGAGCCATACATTTCCAGATGTGTCGGCACAGACATCGTAGCAATAGTCCATGCCCGTTCCGCCCACATAGGTATTCCAGACAAACACGCCTGCATCGGTGAACTTGCCAACAAAGGCATCGGTGCGTGCCTTGAGATTTGGCTGAAACACCCCAGCTACGGCAGGAAGATCGCGAGTGATGGTTGAGCCAGCGATGAAGATGTTGCCGTCTGGATCAATCGTCGTCTTGACAAAATTGAACGTCCCGTTCTTACCGTAGTAAGTAGCAAACTCAATCTGTGGATCGATTACGAGCGTCTGTGTTTGATCAAAGTCGCCAAGTTCATAGCGCAGCGTGCTTCCTTGAACTTGTGTGTGAACGTCGACCGATTGATGATCGGACGTCCACGCAATGGGCGCACTCTCCACAACCGTGCGTAGCGGACTAGTGAATTCTACCGTTCCATTTGAAGTGCGGTTGACGGACGTAGCGCCCACATACCGCAAGGCAATCACCGATGGGTCGGCGCCCGGCCGCACGACGTAGTCAACCTTCACGCCCCTGGTGTTGCAGTGCATGCGCACGTCAATCCCTGGCCATACGTCGTGGTAGACGAGCGTCTGAGCGCGCCACGCCTTACGTCCGCGTACCCCAGTTCCCGGCACGATGTACCGTTCATATCCCGTGGCAAGCGTCTCGACTTCCAGTCGGGCCGACGTGTTGGCACCAACGAACACGGCATCAATACGATAGAGGTCAATCGTAGGATCGTTGACAACCGAGCCATGCAGTGCACTTTGCACGATGTGAATACCGCCGGCATGAACATACCAGGTATTGGCACCATCGTCCACCATCGCATCAACGTGCCTAGCTACGCCACCCGTGGTGTAGCGGACCTGTCCGACGTTCTGCGTAAACGCTGCAGGTGCCGACGGCTTATTCGACGATGCTGCCCATGTAGGTGAGATGCCTATCAGCAGGCAAGCAAATGCCGCAGCGATCTGCAATGATCTTCGGGAGGTGGTAGGTAATACCGTGCATAAGAGGAGTACCAAAACACGCTGCATGAACGCCCTTGTAACGATGTTCTCGAAATGTAGACCCCATGGTCGAACTGAAAAGATAACCCGAGTAGGAGAATGTCCGTGCTTTCGTAGGTCCCCGCTTACGCGGGGACGACACAAAACTGTCTTCCCTGCGCAAGCAGGGACCCAGGTAAAGGAGCAGCACGTTCAAGCGTTGTTCGCAACCAGGTGTTCTGGGTCCCCGCTTTCGCCGGGATGACGACGCTTACGCGGGGACGACATCACTTGCGTGCGGGAAGACGGACGCGCAAAACGCAACGCAATCGAAAAAATCGGTATCATTGGTCACCCTTCACAACGAATTCTCTACGCATGACGCAATTGGAAACGCTGGCAAACGTGCAAGGCAGGTTGTTGCTACAAGACATCTACCGCGAGCTGCGTTATGAACGCCGTTTGGGTACTGCACAGGTTCTTGGTACCATGTGGCGCATCTGC
>JAGFIZ010000093.1 GCA_024103135.1 Bradyrhizobiaceae bacterium
AACAGAGTTTCCAACAAACGCACAACATCGGGTGCATCCATCTCCGAGCTATGCGACGTGAAGCCCACGATATCGCTGAAGAACACAGCTGCCTGTTCGAAGTGGTCGCTGATGGTCTCGCCACGGATCACGCGATCGGCTACGTGTTTGGGTAGCGTGGAGTACAGCACTGCGCGCTCTTTCTCGCGCTCCTGCCGCTCTGTGCGGATCTTACGCTCGGCTTCCATCATGGTTAGTTTTTGGGTGGCTTCTTTACCATTGATCTCCTCGTTAATGCGTACGTATGCTTCGTTGTGTTGGATGTAGGCCTGAAAGTCATTCAGTTTCTGTGACAGGTTTCGAAGCTCAAAGTGCGCAAGTGATTCCACAGACGGGAGGTTCGCTGCTTTTGCGATTTCAAGAGCTGTCTGCAAGTGTTCTTGACCTTTCAATAGTTCGCCGTCGTGAACTTGCAGGCTAGCACGATGAATGTGATGTAAGCTGTGTGTTACCGAAACCGACGGGTACATTGTCTCTTGACGATCCAGCACATCCTTTGCACGCGTGTAGTCTCCTTGCATCAACAGCAACGAGCACAATGTGCTCATTGAATGGATGGCCTCAGGCACTCGACCAAGTTCTACTTGTAGCCTGATTGCCTGCATGATGTATGCTTCGGCCTGCTCGAACTGCCCTTGGCGTTGCTTCAAAGAGCCAAGATTCGCACATGCCGCCGCCTCCCCACTCCTAGCACCGATCTGAGAATAGCATTCTAGTGCTTTCTCATAGTACTCCAGAGCTCTAGCCAAGTCACCAGTGTCTTTATAGACATTTCCAAGGCAGACTATAGCATTTGCCTCTCCTTGTCGCGATTTAGCTTGCCTATAAAGAGCTAGTGCTTGCTCAAAATACTCCAGGGCCAGTGGCAGCTGAGATGAATGGTAGTACAACACACCCAGATTGTACACTGCTTCACCTTCGCCACTAGAAAGACCCATCTCACGAAACATTGATTGTGCGCGTTCCAAGTTTTGGCAAGCTTTGGCGTACTCACGCATGTGCATGTAGGTAGTTCCAACGAGGACCACTACCTTTGCCAGCTTTGCATTGTCGTTCACGTCATTAAAGAGCGTGGTTGCCTTTTCGTAAACTTCCAATGCTTGCTGGTAGTCACCGGTATTCATATACGTTGTGCCGAGACCAGTCAATGAACTAGCTTCTCCAACACGATCTTCTAGGCGGGTGTAAACTGCATGAGACTCCTCAAATACTACTCGTGCTTTTAATGGGTCTCCTGATCGAGTGAGAAACTCTGCAATTCTTAGCGCAACCCCAGCCTCTTCCAACGAATCTCCCAATACGCTATAGATGCCTCGCGCTTTCTCCATACACGCTATTGCGCTGCTAAAGTCGCTTGCCAAGAAACACACATCTCCTTCAGTTCGGGCACTTAACGCATCCGCTTCGGTAGAGTCATGGCTTTCTAATTCGACCACCAACTCTCGCAATGAACTTTCATTGCCCTCGCTGATCGCAATATTGATGTCCGCCCTAATCTCTTCCAGTGTTCTCACTGGCCCTCCAACCAATAGGTCTTCATCATCCCTTTACCTTTCACGTCGACTTCCCCGCGGTAGGTGGTGGTAAACGCCGTAATCACCTCTGTGGCTTGCACTGCGGTTTGTGCTGGTGACTCCGCCGAGTCTTCTGTCGTCCCCTGCTCTTCTTGCGAGGGGGCCTGAGCACGTGTGCTTGGACGTGCATTTGCCGGTGTATCTGACAGTGCATCCGCAAAGGCTTCACTGACGTGGATTCGTCCTGGTTCGCTGCTGCTCTCCATTCTACTGGCGACGTTGACGGTGTCGCCCCAGACGTCGTATTGCAACCTCTCGGTACCGATCACGCCGGCAGTGGCCGTGCCAATGTGGAGTCCGACGCGTAACTGCAGCGGCTCGCCGTTTGGCCAATGGCGCGGCATGCTCTGAAGTTCGGTCGCAAATGCTGCAACTGCCTGTGCATTGGCAAAGCCCCCTTCATCACCCTTGAAGCATAGGTAGGCATCGCCGATGGTCTTGACCTTGGTAATACCGTGCTTGGCACATAACTCGTCGAACGAGCGGAACAGAGTTTCAAGTAAACGCACAACATCGGGTGCATCCATCTCCGAACTATGCGACGTAAAGCCCACGATATCGCAGAAGAACACGACAGCATGATCGAAGTGATCGGTCACATTCTCGCCACGGATAACGCGGTCGGCTACATGCTTGGGTAGCGTCGAGTACAGCACGGCGCGTTCCTTCTCGCGCTCCTGACGTTCTGCGCGGATCTTGCGCTCGGCTTCCATCATCCCGATCTTTTGAGTGACTTCCTTTTCGTTGATTTCTTCAGTGATCTGGGTATAGGCGGTGTTATGCTCCACGTAACGCTGAAAGTCATTCTGCTTGAGTGCAAGGTCTCGGAGGCTCTTGTGAATGCTGGCAACATCGCTTCGTAGTGATGCTCCTTCAGCGATACTCAAGGCCTTTGTCAAACTCTCCTGGGCTTGCTGGAGTTCGCCCTTGTGCTCTTCTAT
>JAGFIZ010000104.1 GCA_024103135.1 Bradyrhizobiaceae bacterium
CGAACTGCATCTGGGGTCCGCTCTCCGTACCTACCACCTTTAGCACCAGCTCCTGTTGTTCGCCAACGGCGAGTGCCGGCATTACTGGTAGCGTAAGAGTAAAGGATCCGTCAGAGTTTGGGTTAACCAATTTGATGGTGCTGTTGCTGTTGGTAAGAACAAGGCCGTTGGTGACCATCGACTGTGACAGCGCCATCGTTGAAGAAACCACAAGTAACGTGCAGGCGGTAAGGAGTGCTGACTTCATGGTTAGTCCGTGTAGTGAAATCATAGTTAACAAGCAGGTGGAGACTCCATCACCACCATCGTATTGCACCATTGTTCAAGTTGCCTGTACAGATAGCCCCTTTCTGAAGGGGGCACTGTTTGCTGTGCGTATGACGCTGAAAAGATAAGGGTGCCAATCCGGACGGGAAAGGCACCCAATAGTGTTCACTGGTAATGTTGAACTACACCCAAGAAGAACTTACTTGTTAGGCGTAACTACCTTGACTGTTTTAACGGTGCCCTTGTTGGTGGCATCGGCTGGCTTTACGCGTCCCCATTGCTGCGCCCCGACGCAATCTTGAAAGTTCAAGAAGGCCTGGAGTCTGCAGTCGGCAATTTCTTCCTGCACATTCTCGCCCTTGGCCTTGCTATTAAGTCTGCTAGCTGCACCTTTCTTTGGTGAGTCTACTTTCTCAAGAACTGGGGATGGCTGTGGAACGTATGTTGAGCACTCCCGCATCTGCGCGCACATGTTGCGTGCACACTGTGGTGCGCTGAGCGGTGCCAATCCAGCATATGTAGCAACCGAGCCTGCAAGGAGCAGTACTACTACCCAGAATCCGTTTGTTGTTTTCATGTGTGTACTCCTGTTTGTAATTATCGTTTGGTATTCGTGTTTGTAGAGCGGTTGGCCTTGGCATTCGGAGCGGTAACAACCGTGCTACCCTTCTTATTGCTCCTACCCTTTGGCGTTTCTACTGTTCCAGGTTGCAATTCGTTTACACATTCTCCATACGTCTGTATGTTCTGCGACCTGCAGTCCTGTGCAGCCACCTGAGTATGCCCGCTGCTCTTTTGATTGGAAACCATCGTGGTCTCGACTTGTGTAGAGCAGGCGCGTAGGCTTGCACATGCATTACGTGCACACGAACGAATCTGGCTTGTTTCTTCGCTGGGTACTGCGTTCACAACTCCCACCAAACCAACAAGACCAAAGGCGAGTGCAACAATGGTACGGGTGTTCATTAACATGTCCTTTGTGATTTTTATGGTTGTTGGGTTGTGTTAATAATCTGCCATTCACCGGCAGCGTTGTCATAGATAGCATGTACCAGGTATGTTTCGTCTGCGGTACCTGCCCATGTAAAGAAGTTAGGAGCGCCACCAACACCTTGAAGTGTTACGCCGTTGGGACCACCCGCGTTTTCGTCAAAGAAAATGCGCAGATACACAACCTGTCCGTCCACACCTGCCGGCATAGTGATGTT
>JAGFIZ010000125.1 GCA_024103135.1 Bradyrhizobiaceae bacterium
GCATACGATTGGCTGACCGCCATACGTAGCATGAATCAGATACTCGTGACCAATGTATTCAACGCTTGTCACGTTTACCGAAAGCGTGATGGCATCATTACAATGCTCTAGCGAAACGTGCTCCGGACGAATGCCGAGCGTGCGTCCGTCGTAGTCGACCAGGTTCATTGGTGGACTTCCAGTAAACGACGCTACGAATGGCGTTGCTGGGTGGGCATAGATCTCGTCGGGCTTGCCAAGTTGCTGTAGTACGCCACCATTCAGGATTGCCATCCGATCGCTCATCGTCATGGCTTCTACCTGATCATGCGTCACGTACACGGTGGTCACACCCAACTCGCGTTGCAGCGCACGTAGCTCCGTGCGCATGTGAGTTCGCAGTTGAGCGTCTAGGTTGCTCAGCGGCTCGTCAAACAAGAAGACCTTTGGTTTGCGAATGATGGCACGCCCTACCGCAACACGCTGACGTTGTCCGCCACTCAATGCCTTTGGCTTCCGATCCAGTTCTGCCGTAAGCTTGAGCAGCCGAGCAACATCGTCAACACGCGACTGGATCTCTGGCTTGGCAATACCACGAACAGAAAGTGGGAAGGCAAGGTTCTCACGCACCGTCATGTGCGGATAGAGTGCATAGTTCTGAAACACCATGCCTACATCTCTGTCGCGTGGTGCCATGGTATTCACCACCACATCGTCAAACCGAATCTCGCCACTGGAGACCTCTTCCAGGCCCGCGATCATGCGTAGTAGTGTACTCTTTCCGCAGCCGCTAGGACCAACCAGTACGAAGAACTCCCCTGGCTCGATAGAAAAGCTAACCGACTTAAGGGGGCTTACCGAGTCGTATTGTTTCGAGACGTTGTCAAACGTAATGCGCGTCAAAGTCCAAGGGCCCTCAGGTTCTCAAGCACGGTTTGTTGCTCTGGTGTTACATGCGAAGGTACGTCAACCTGGATTGTTACGAGCAAATCACCCTTGGTAGATGGACGTTCGTAGTGCGGCATACCTTGAGCTTTAAGTCGGAAGGTTTTTCCTGAACGCGACCCCGGCGGGATTGTCATCGAAACCGTGCCGGCAAGCGTCTTCACGGAGATTGTTCCGCCAAGAACAGCCGTCGTGTAGGCAACATGCTCCGTGACCATGAGGTTGTTTCCATCGCGGGTAAAACGCTTATGCGGCGTGATCACCACCTCGAGTTCGCCTGCAGGGACGCGCAGACGTTGCTCGTTGGCGATGCCTGGCTTGAACGCTATGTCCACCTTCTTCTCATCGATCGTAAACCGCTTTGTCACGCCATTGTAAGCCTCTTCCAACGTGATGTTCACCTGGAAGCGTCGCTTGGGGACGGCTTGTTGCGTAGACCTGGTCGACGAGCGTTTCGATGCCGAACCGAAGAGCTGAGAGAGCAGGTCACCAAAGGACGTACCGGAGAACGTGTCGGCAAAATCTTCCGACCTGAACTGGAAGGAGTTGCTCTTTCCAAAGTCCTGCCACGACGTGCCTTGTCCGCTATTCCTAAACGCATTGTACTGCGAACTCATCGAATCGTACTTGGCCTTCTTCTCGGGGTTGCCAAGGACCTCGTATGCTTCGCTAATCTGCTTGAACCGTTCTTCGGCCTCGGGGTTGTTGGGATTGGCGTCAGGATGGTACTGCCTGGCCAATCGTCGAAACGCCTTCTTGATTGCGTCGTCCGAAGCCCCCTTCTCAAGCTCTAAAACTTTGTAGTAGTCGGTAAAGTTCATATCAGTGAGTAAAGACGAACAACCACATCAAAACGCGTCAATCAAACTTATCTGGAACCACTTGTCCAGAAAGAGTGCGAGGAGGATGACGTAGACGATTATCACGAAGGCAATTACGCCAATGATCTTTCCGGCGCCCGACTTTGATTCGCGCAGACCTGCCTTGATGGCGGCCTCGGTGATCCTGTCGGTATAAGCAAACACAGGTGTGAAGACGAGGACGATGATACCCATGCCGATAAGTGTGGCGGTGAGTGGACGGAAGCGTTCGGTTTCGGCAAGGATCCTGTCCTCAATTGCACCCGTTATGAGATACGAAACCAGGATGCTCACAGAGAACACAATGCCCCGAGAGATGTACTTCATCATAGTCGTGTAGTAGTCAAGCGTCAGCAGTAGTCACTGCATGAGATGTCGTTCAGATAAACTCGTGTACTGATCTCCACCAATGATAATATGGTCGAGCACACGAATATCGACGATACGGCCTGCCTCTACAAGTTGTTGTGTGATGGCAATGTCCTCCCGTGATGGTTCGGTATTGCCTGACGGGTGGTTGTGAACCAAGATGACGGCCGCAGCGCATTCGGCGATGGCAATGCGAAACACCTCACGAGGGTGGATAACGACGGCATTCAAGGAGCCGGAGCCAACGACTACTTCGCGGACAATCTGGTTGGCCGTATTGAGCAGAGCGACGATGAACGTTTCATGCTTCAAGTGTCGCAGACGTGGTGCAAGGAGTTTTGCCAGAACTGCTGGCGAAGTAATGGACTGACTTGATTGAAACGGTTCGGCCTGCACACGATGGGCAAGCTCGAAGGCAGCGGATAACGTAGCCGCCTTAGCTAGGCCCATCCCAGAATGGTTGCGTAGCTCTGCAATGTCCCGTGCCGCAAGGTCCGTAAGTGAAGAGTACGAAGCAAGCAAGTCATGAGCGATCTGTTCAGCGCTACGGCGGCGCGTACCCGTATTGATAAGCAAGGCCAGCAGTTCGCGGGTGCTTAAAGCCGTAGGGCCTAGGCGGAGGAGTCGTTCGCGTGGTCTGTCGGACGTGAGCATACAGCGTTGATCCAATCAAGATAGGCAGGCAAACCATCCACGACCGGTATCGCAATGATTTCCGGCACATCGTATGGGTGGAGTGATGTAATCCGACTGATCACCTGTGTGACGCACTGCTCCGTCGTCTTGATAACAAGCTGTACCTCCGAGGCCTGTTCAAGCTTACCTTCCCAGACGTACATGCTCTGCACGCCTGGCACCATCGTCACGCAGGCGCAAAGCCCCTCGGTTAGCAAGGCATGCGCAATACCGTCGGCCACATCTGTAGAAGGTGTCGTGCAGAGCAGCACCGATACCGAGGAAGACTTGGAGGAAGGCATTGTTGAAAACATTGAGGAAGGAGTTGGAGAAGACGTTGAAGAAGACGCTGGGTCACCATGCATCGTAACGAAAAATAATGTCGATTTTCGCACCCTCGCATCGCAGACCTGGAAGCAGACCTGGAAGCAGACATGGAAGGGGGCTAGGTAGTGATGTGTAGTTCAGTTAGCAAGCCCAGGCAGACATTGAAGGATCAGAGCATTAAGGACCAGAGCAGTTATGATCGACCTCTTGATTTACCATTTGCACATCGTTGGCGTGGTCTATGCCTTCGTCAAGCGTTGGCAAGCAGAAGACATTAAGTCGGGTCTCCTTGCCGTAGGCCTCATAGCCCTTGCCTTCACCATCTTATGGGCACTCATGGGGCCAATAGCGAGGATGTTCATGCCGGGGCAAGCAGAGCCAGGGCAGCTTTTCACCAGCGACACTCTTTCGTTGGTACTAACCCTTGCAGCAGAGATCCCGCTTTTTCTTGCTTTTT
>JAGFIZ010000128.1 GCA_024103135.1 Bradyrhizobiaceae bacterium
GTACCGACCGCTCACCATGATGCTGGTGCCCGAGCGCTTGATGTAGAAGCGGGTGACCTTGCTGACGCTGTTGTTGCCGTTGTTCTCGTCGTTCGGCGTGCTGACTTCGATGCGATACCGTGGCGTCACGTTCAAGGCCATGGCGCTGAAGCGTGATGGTACCGTGTAGCCTACCAGCTGCTGATAGGTCTGCGGAGCAAAGCCCTGGATACCGAAGACGATGTCCGTCGAAGCACCACTGTTGAGGTCGATCGCATAGGTCTGATCGACGACCGTGTTGGCACTCCAGACTGGGTTGGCATAGTTACCGTTGTTGCTGGCTGCCGTCTCCACCCAGATGCGGACGCGAATGTCGGCATCGGTGCGTGGCAGGCTGCCGCTGTTGCGGATGCGAGCCGTAACGTCGACCGGCGTAGTGGTCATGATGTACTCGGCATCGCTCGTTGCACCGCTCGTGCTACGATAGGCCGTCGGCTTGAGAATGTCTACCGCTTCGAGGTCGCTCACATACAACCGGCCGCCGAACTCGTCGGCACCGATGTCATAGCCAAGACCCGTAGCGCCGCGCTGCTCGCCGTCGATGTCCTTGGTGATGCTCGCAATGCGAATGCCACGGTCATTGAGGATCGAGCCGATCGGGGCCTTCGGCGTGATGTTGATGCGCAGCTTCTGGCTTGGAGCCACGCCACGATACTCAAGCTGCGTGGTGAAGTTGCCTTCCACGCTGTTGATGTCCTGGCTGGTCCAGCTACGCCATTGACCCATCGTCTTGAATTCGCTCGGGCTGCCGCTGCTGACGATCTCGCTGCTGGCGCTGACTTCGACGAACTGGGCGATGCTGCTGTTGGGCGTGTAGAAGGCGTTGTTGTTCGAGACCATCGCTGCCGGAGCATTCTTGTCGAGATACCACGTGCTGTTCTTGCTGCCGCGGAAGAGCGTGCCTTCGTAGAACAGACCGGCATGCAGGGTGCTGCTGGCCGTCGAGGTGCCCTGCATCGCAATGGCGTTGTTGAAGATGGCCGTACCGTTGCCGTGCTGCGTGCCGATGGCAAAGACGGCGCCCGTACCGCTGACGTTGTCGTTGGTCATCACCACCGTGTTGTTGGCAATGGTGTCCTGACGTGTGAAGTAGTCCGATGCGGCTGGAACCAGCTGGTCATTGGCCGAGCGACCCGTGAGCACGTGGATACCGCCCATGTGCGTCGTGGTGGCATTGCGTGACAAGCCCCACACCGTGTTGCTCGCTACCAGCGTATGCTCTGGTCCGTTCGGGGCATAGTACATGCCGCCGGCGGCGGAGACGGACTGGAAGCTGTTGCGTACCTGGTCGACGACGATACCACGGCTGCCGAGCTGTCCACGGATGCCGCTGATCTCGTTGCCCGACACCGTCGTGTTGAGAACGTTGTACTGATTGTTACCGCCAAGGAGAATACCACAGGCATCGTCGGCATAGCTCACCGCTTGCGTGACGCCACCGTTCTTCTCTACGCCACTGCTGATCTGACCGATGCTGTAGATGCGGTTGCCCATAACCTGCAGACCGTCCTGATAGCCAGCGACGATGCCGGCGCGACCGCAACCGTAGATCACGTTGCCGCTGATCTGCGTGCCGGTGCTGTAGTAGGAACGGAACTCGTTGACGCCGCCCTTGAGCAGCGTACCGATGCCGAGCGATACTACGCCGTAGCCAAAGCCGCTGATCTCGTTGCCGATGAACTGGTTGTTCTTGCCGGCAATCGTATCGAGACGCTCGGAGTTGTTACCGGTCGTGCCAACAGGCATCTTGTTGCGATCGACGATACCACCCGAGTAGGTGTAGGTCTGACCGCCGATGCTACGTACGTCCTGCTCATAGGTGAACTGTCCGTTGGTGAAGAACACCCGTGGCAGTGAGTTGGCATAGCTCGGTGTGGAGTTCGAGGCATTGCCGATGAGCATGTTCTTAAGAACGATGTGCTGCGAACCGTCACCAAGGTAGAATGGAGCGCGGAATGGCGTTGTTGCCGAGAGGTTCACGCGAATCGAACGCTGCGAACCACCGTCGAAGATGTAGTGGCCGGCTGAGTTCGAATAGGAACGAACCGTCGGGAACTGACGGGCCAGCGACTGTGGGTTCGTCGGCGTGAGGTTCTGACCGAAGAGCACGCCAACGCCGTTGAGAGAGTTGAGCGTGATGGTGATCGAACCACGGGTGAGGCTTTGCTCCAGTGATGGAACGAACGACACGGTGTTCTGAGCGCTCATGCCTGGCACGTAGCCGCTCAGGTCAAGGGCAACACCATTGCTCTGCGACGTGCCTTGGATGGTGTAGGTGTTGTCGGTAAGCTCGAACTTCACTGGTCCGCTTACGCCCTTGAGGTAAAGATCATTGATGGCCAATTCGAAGTTCGGATAGTTGTTGGCCTTGCCAATGTTCTTGAGACCAATGGTGTACGTGCCGCTCATGTTGCCATTGACGGTGAAGTCACGGCACAACTCGTCGTTGCTACCGTCAGGGTCATTGGTCATGAGCTTCATGCAGGCGCGGTAGTCACCGGCAGCATCAGGCGTAAAGAGTGGGAACTGCACCACGGCAAAGTTGTTTGGAGCTGCAGCGTCGATGGACTGCAGGGTGACGGTTTCGGTGTAGACCTTCTGCATGCCTGGCATCTTGAAGATCTCCATCCGCACTGGCCAGTTCGAACCGTCGAGAATACCGTTGTTCTGAATGGTACCTTCTGGACGGAACGGACGATTGGCGAAGTACTTCTCCGTAGTAGAAGGCTTGTTGATTTGATACACACCACCTTCTTGGTTGTAGTTCACTTCGTAGATGTGTGTGTCACCAGCTTGTGGCAAGCAATCGTTGAAGGCCTGCTGGTCGATGGCATTCTTGAGCGTTACGCAGAAGTCTGCCGTGTACTTGCCAACAACCGTCGGGATATAAGCAGCACTGGTGAAGTCCACAACGGCACGTTCACCGGTACCGATACTACCCTTCCAGTTCTGTGTACCGTTGTATACCTGCTGTCCGCCTGGATAGGTGCGAAGCGTAACTTCAACGTCAACGTCCGTCACATTATTAAGGCCTACGTTCTGAATCTGACAGGACAACGGCAAGGTCACGTTCAGTGGGTTCTTCTTTGGTGATTCCTTTGGCGAGCGAATCTCGGCCATGGCTACGTCGTTCGGGAAGGCAACGACGAAGGCCTTCGTCCACTGCTGCGTACCGCAATCGGTCTCGAGTGTAGCAACGACCTTGTACGAGCCACCGGTAGCAGAGGTGAGGTTTAGAGCACCGCCTGTACCAGCATAGGTACCAGTTGCCTGATTCATCGTGTAGGTCTTCCAACCATTGGACGAACCAGTAAACTGAATAGTAGTGCTTGCCCCCTGCATGGCCGTGTATACTGCGCTATTGCTTGGGCTTGGACCGGTGATCTTGTAGGTGATCTTGTAGGTCTTGCCTGCTTGTTCGTAGTACGTGAGCGATGGCTTCGGATGGGCTAAATCACCACCATTGTAGTTGTCACCTGACTTGAGAATTCTCCGTGGATCAACATCATCCGGATAGCTCTGTGAAATACCAGCACCAATGGCCAACCGTACTTCTGGTCTCATGGCCTTGTACTCACTTACATACGTTTGGTAGTTGTAGTAGTACAGGTATGGCCAGGTAAGTGAATAGTTAAGGTTGTCACATGAGTTGGCATTACCAAAGTAATTGAATAGCACAACCCATGGCCAATAGGAACTATAATTCGGAGGATTGGGCGGACGTACGTGTACGCACATAAAGTCGGCATACTGGTAGTTGATGGTCATTGACGCATTGTTACAGCGATACATGCCAATGGCAATGTTGCTCGTACCGTCCCAGACGAATGTGCCGTTGTTGAACTCCCAGTCAACCCATGTGGTATCGCCATCGGGGATAACACCCAGCGTCCATGATGGATTGGAGTATACCTCCACGGCATTGGGGTGGGCTTCGATCTTGGATCCGGGTTTCTGCAGACACCACGTGTAGTAGTAGTAGTATCCACCAGCATTGCCGGTATAGGGAATCCAATACTCCGACCCAATGTTGCGCATGAAGATGCGGAAGTTCGCATTCCAGTTGATCGGGTTGCGAAGGAAGCGCAAGCTCATGGCATTGACGGGACCTGCACAGAGTCCTGCTGCCTTCATATCGGAGGCAAGAACAACGAACTCATTGTACCCTGGGTTATAGTAGTCGTACCAGCCATACAGGGCATACATGTACAAGTAGTCTTCCGGGTAGTTGTAGTTGTAGGTGTATGAAGATGTCTTCAATGCACCTGCACCCGTCCACCCTGGGACGTAAGTAAGGGGTTGCGCACTGATGTTCCCAGCTATCATGACAATAGCTGCCATCACCGCGCAGGCCAGTTGCGTAACACGGATATAGTGCGTTCTGGATTTGGCCATGTGGCTTCTCCTTGTGGACAATTGTTAATTATGAATTTGGTTGCGTGACTCTTGTGAGAGACTATACAACTGTAGCCCACGTGAAAGGTTACATGGGTTTTCTTGGCTTAACCACGGGGTTTGTGAGCGATTTTAGGGCAGACAAAACCGATCGGTCGTTTTGTCAGAATTGAAGTACTGTCATGCCTCGGTAGCGCATCCCGCGCAATCGCTCTATACAAGTGCTTGGAGCGGGGCTTGAACCCGCACGTCCCTTACGGGACACGGGATTTTAAGTCCCGTGCGTCTGCCAATTTCGCCATCCAAGCTGCAGTTTGTCATGACAAATTGAGTCACAAAAATCAATTCGATTTTTTGTCATGACGTTGTTTACGTGATCGAAAAACTTCAATAATCATTGGCATGATACTCACGGCAATAATGCCAAAAACGACGATCGAGAAGTTCTTCTTTACGATTTCCTGACTTGCAAATAAGAGTCCTAGTACTACAAAAATCACCACCCACGCAACGGCACCGACAACGTTGTACAAGGCAAAGCGTGAGTATGACATTTTTCCGATGCCAGCAACAAAGGGAGCGAATGTGCGGACAATGGGAACGAAGCGTGCAAGGACAATGGTTTTCCCTCCGTACTTCTCGTAGAACTGATGGGTACGCTCAAGATGTCGACGGTTAAACAATCGCGAAGTATCCGACGTAAACACCTTGTCACCAAACCGTGCACCGATGGCGTAGTTAACACCATCGCCTAGAACAGCTGCAATAATAAGGAGCACAATGAGGAGTGGCGCATTGAGCGCTCCGATTGCACACACTGCACCGGCGGCAAACAGCAGTGAATCACCTGGCAGGAAGGGTGTTACCACCAATCCGGTCTCGGCAAACACTACGAGGAACAAAATCACATAGGTCCACACACCATATTCGGTCGTGATCTGCGCTACGTGATGATCAAGTCGAAGTATTACGTCCAGTGCAAGGTCAAACCAGTTCATTGATTCCTTTCCAAAGCGTTACATCGTGTGGTGTTTGTACGGGTTGTAGTAAACGTGTAATTGCAAGTAACGCTGATGACTGTACACGTTCCATGCTCAAACGTTCACAACATTCGTGATTGATAACTGAATTCGTGATTGATAACCGACACAGTGGTGATTTGCTGCAACAGAAACACGTGGCTTTCATGGTGCACATGATGAGTGCATGAGATGATGAGTGCGTGGGATGATGAGTGCGTGGGATGATGAGTGCGTGATGCGCATCAGGAAACACAAAGGTGCTTACTGCATGGCTGACAAACGTTGATTGATTCACTTTGTGAAACACCCTCACTGCCATTTACGATGTGTGTTCGATCGCCTTACGAATTCTTCCGTCGACAGATGCGAGTAGCGCCGTCGCCGCGTCTGCCTCAAGCCCCCTAACACCCATCACGATGGCAACCTTCACATTCCACGAGCTACCGTCCAACAGTTGCTCGGCACGTGTATCGTCGATTCCACACACCTTCCCAACTGTTCGAATGGCTCGCATACGAAGCTTGTGATTCGTTGCACGAAGGTCAACCATGACGTTGCCAAAGGTCTTCCCTAATCGAATCATTGCACCGGTGGTGATCATGTTCAGAATGAGCTTCTGCGCCGTTCCGCTCTTCATGCGTGTGCTACCAGCAATGGGTTCGGGACCAACGGGCGGACAAATCAGTAGGTCGACGAAGGGGGCTATGGTTTTCACAGTCTCGATTGCATTGGTGCTGACCAATACCGTTCGCATGCCCCGTTCCGACGCAGCTCGAAGCGCACCGATGACGAATGGCGTCCGCCCCGATGCACTAAGCCCTACGACCATACCCAGCGGCCTGGGATCTCCCTCCTGATAGGCCATCACCGCTGCTGCGCCATCTGACCCAGAGTCTTCGGCGCCTTCCACCGACTGGAAGACAGCGTCACGTCCACCAGCAATGAGCCCCCCGATCAAGGATGGATCGACGCCGTAGGTGGGCGGCATCTCTGACGCGTCGAGGATGCCGAGACGACCACTTGTGCCGGCACCGACGTAGACCATCCGACGTCCGCCAGTTATCGTATCCACAAGCATATCAACAGCTTGCGTCACCTCAGGCAGCACCATTTCAACGGCCTCGACGGCACGTCTGTCTTCCGTATGCAGCATTTGCACCAGGTCCGATGTCGATGCCAAATCGATATTGGCCGTACGTTCATTGACCGCTTCGGTGGTAAGTGCCGACAGTAAATCCCGGTGGTCCATGCGGAGCTCTGTGGGGTGACTCATGAGGTAAACGCGTTGATTTATGCACAAAGGTACGACGCATCAGCAGGACGTTCCGACGTCCGTTCTTCACTCCAACTTGCACAGTCCACCATCGCCCCCTATCTTTGTGGTCTTGTTTTTCGAAAACTGCAATTACTATGGCCCATCATAAGTCAGCCCTCAAGCGTATTCGTTCCAGCCGCAGGCGCAAGCTATACAACCGTGCAAACAAAAAGCAGATGCGCGAAGCCGTAAAGGCCGTCCGCCTATCTACCGATCTCGGCGTTGCACGTGAAGCTTTGCGCAAGGCATTCAGCATTCTTGACCGTGCTACCGCTCGTGGCGTAATCAAGAAGAATAGTGCTGCGAATCGTAAGAGCAGCTTGGCAAAGCACGTACAAAAACTCGAAGCATAATTGCCGGCAAGTCCGACGCAGTCGTTCAATGATGACTGTAAGGGGCTTTACCAGCATGGTGATATGCACCCGTAGCTCAACTGGATAGAGCATCTGACTACGGATCAGAAGGTTTGGAGTTCGAATCTCTTCGGGTGTACTACAAACTTATATTATTAGCATCTTCAATTGGTTGAAGATGCTTTTTTTGTATATAGTCTCTTGTAAGTAAAGTGAATCTTCGAAATTCCACTAATATCAAAATTTATTTAGGGGTAAAAAGTAGGTAGGCACACGAAGTGAAAAGTAGTGTTTGTATAATAAAATTAAGGACCACCTAGGAAACGTAATAAAAGTGATTAGCGGACCACTA
>JAGFIZ010000058.1 GCA_024103135.1 Bradyrhizobiaceae bacterium
GCTCTTCTTGTGAGGGAGCCTGGGCACGTGCACTTGCAGGTGCATTTGACAGTGCATTCGCAAAGGCTTCACTGACGTGGATTCGTCCTGGTTCGCTGGTACTCTCCATTCTACTGGCGACGTTGACGGTGTCACCCCAGACGTCATACTGCAACCGCTCGGTGCCGATCACGCCGGCAGTGGCCGTGCCAATGTGGAGTCCGACGCGTAACTGCAGCGGCTCACCGTTAGGCCAATGGTGCGGCATGCTCTGAAGTTCGGTCGCAAATGCTGCTACCGCGCCTGCGTTGACTGAGCCCCCTTCATCACCCTTGAAGCATAGGTAGGCATCACCGATGGTCTTGACTTTGGTAATACCATGCTTGGCACATAGCTCGTCGAACGAACGGAACAGGGTTTCAAGTAAACGCACAACATCGGGCGCATCCATCTCCGAGCTATGCGACGTAAAGCCCACGATGTCGCTGAAGAACACAGCTGCCTGTTCGAAGTGGTCGCTGATGGTCTCGCCACGGATCACGCGATCGGCTACGTGTTTGGGGAGTGTGGAGTACAGGACGGCGCGCTCTTTCTCACGCTCCTGACGTTCTGCGCGGATCTTGCGCTCGGCTTCCATCAGTCCGAGCTTCTGCACAGCATCTTTCTCGTTGATCTCTTCTGTGATCTGGGTGTAGGTCGTGTTGTGTTCCACGTAACCCTGAAAGTCATTCTGCTTGAGTGCAAGTTCTCGGAGGAGCTTATGGATGTCAGCCACATCGCTGCGTCTTGAGGCATCCTTTGCTAAACTCAAGGCCTTCGTCAAACTCTCCTGGGCCTGCTGGAGTTCGCCCTTGTGCTCTTCTATCGCACCGTGATGACGGTAGTGCATGAGCTGCAGTTCATGATCATCCGATTGATCATGCTTCAACTGCTTGAGGAGGCTTTCTGCTGATTCATAGTCACCCTGCTTAATCTTGAGCGTGCGATATGACGCCAACGCTATAGCACTAGATTGGAGATCTTCAAGCTCTTCCGACAATGCTATGGACTTACAGAGATACTCCTCCGCGCGAGTCAGATCTCCACCGTCTATAAACAGCTTACCTATGACAGTCAAGATTCGCGTTTCACTCGAACGGTCCCCGACAGACGTATTAATCTCTAAGGCACGCTCATAGTACTCCAGGGCATGGGTCAAGTCACGTAACTGAGAATACAGCAAACCGATGTTAACCAATGCTTCGGCCTGTAGCCTTCTGTTTCCAATCTGCACACTCAGGTCGTAGGCATGTTGATAGCACTCCAATGCAGGAACATACTCGCCTCGCATCATGAAGAGCCGGCCAATCCCTATCGTAGCCTCAGATTCGCGCATGCTATCACCCGCTTCCCGATACAGTGTTCGTGCTCGCTCATAGCACTCCATGGCACCAACAGGATCACCGATTGCCATTCTAACTTGACCTGTACCAACGAGAGCCAGCGCTTGACCGACAAGCTCACCTATCTCGGCGAACTGCTCCCTTGCTATTTCAAGGTAGTAAAGTGCCTTGGGGTAATCGCCCATATTCTCGCATACTGTGCCCAGGTTGCAGGCTGCTACAGCCGCTTCACGCTGATCATTCCGCTTGACGCAATCTTCGTACAACGGTACAAAGAGTGCCAGTGCCTCCGGCAGTTCACCTAGGGCATAGTGTAATCCAGCAAGTCTCATCTGCACTCCGTGCACTGCCCCGGTATTACCAACTGCACGATACAAGGCTGATGCTCTTTGTGCTGCTTCCTTTGCAGCAGGGTAGTTCTGCTCTATTTCATGATAAGCCAATTCTACGTACGCACGAAGTGCCTTCGCCTCACCAGAGTCGAACTCGCTGAGTTCTGTTAGTAAGTCGTATAATACTGGACTATTTGCACTCATTGCGGCAACCCGAAAGTCCGCTCTAATCTCCTCCAATGGTCTCACTTGCCCTCCAACCAATACGTCTTCATCATCCCTTTACCTTTCACGTCGGTCTCTCCGCGGTAGGTGGTGGTAAACGCCGTAGTCAACTCTGCGGTAAGCGCTGTGGCTTGCACTGCGGTAAGCGCTGTGGCTTGCACTGCGGTTTGTGCTGGTGATTGCGCCGAGTCTTCTGTCGTACCCTGCTCTTCTTGCGAGGGTGCCTGAGCAAGTGTGTGTGCAAGCGCATGTGCGAACGCTTCGCTGACGTGGATTCTGCCAGGCTCGCCGGTACTCTCCATTCTACTGGCGACGTTGACGGTGTCGCCCCAGACGTCGTATTGCAACCGCTCGGTGCCGATCACACCTGCCGTGGCCGTGCCAATGTGGACTCCGACGCGTAACTGCAGCGGCTCGCCGTTTGGCCAATGGCGCGGCATGCTCTGAAGTTCGGTCGCAAATGCTGCAACTGCCTGTGCATTGGCAAAGCCCCCTTCATCACCCTTGAAACATAGGTAGGCATCGCCGATGGTCTTGACCTTGGTAATACCGTGTTTGGCACATAACTCGTCGAACGAGCGGAACAGAGTTTCAAGTAAACGCACAACATCGGGTGCATCCATCTCCGAACTATGTGACGTAAAGCCCACGATATCGCAGAAGAACACGACAGCATGATCGAAGTGATCGGTCACATTCTCGCCACGGATCA
>JAGFIZ010000082.1 GCA_024103135.1 Bradyrhizobiaceae bacterium
TCCAGAACGCTTTTCACTGGGCCCCCGCTTCCGCGGGGGTGACGACACTTTCACGGGGGTGACGACCACTACTGTCTTCCCCGCGAACGCGGGGACCCAGAACGCTTTTCACTAGGCCCCCGCTTCCGCGGGGGTGACGGTTTGCGCAGGGAAGACAGTAAAGGTTGTCGTCCTCCATGTGTAATAAGGTAAGTGGAGACAAGACGCGAGAAGCACTGACAATCAAGCGGGGGTAAGCTCAAACCTAAGACATCTCAAACTCCTATACACCCTCAGTTAGTAGCTTAATTTGCACTACGAATTGTGTCCAACTTTTTGTTGGCAGAGAGGGATCGATCATATGACACCGGTCACAGTGCTGTGCTCTAAAGTCGTCAACATTCCATGGTGCCTATCTGCATACAACTTTATTGATCCGCTGGGAAGTAACGGTGGTGAGTGTCGAACAGAATCACCAACAATGAACGGAAGGATAGGTAATGCTAGACCGTAATTGGCTGCCTAGGTTGGTGTTTCTGTTTTCAATCATCATGTTTAGCTGTCCAAGGTCTTCAGCACAGCAAATCGTTGGATCGGATCGACATGCTTCGATCCTATGTGCAAACGGAGCAGTATTCTCGTGGGGAGAGAATCGAGATGGACAGCTTGGTGATGGGACATTGGTAAGCCCAACGACAGCGGTGAAGACGATAGTCTCAAGGGTGGCAAGACTATCTGTCCATGGCAGAGGCGCTGTTGCTGTTGACGATGAGGGCAAGGTGTTTGCATGGGGGACTGTTGCTCAGAAAAACTATGGCGTACCGTCGTGGGGGTGGGTTGAAACGATTCCGCGTCAGATTCCATTCGCTTCCGATGTGCGATTAGCTACTTGGAATGATTTTAACATATACTACCTGCTGACTGATATGACATTGTATGCGAGCGGGGCGAATACAAAAGGTCAGTATGGCAATGGTACAACTGAGCGTCAAGATACTGGAAGTGTGAAGGTTCTGGTGGATTCAGTCATAGATGTCTTCTGTGCTAGAGCAACTGCATTTGCCGCACGCATTGACGGTGCGATACTCGCTTGGGGTTCTAACCAAGAAAACCAGATAGATACAACCTCGAAGAAGTACTACACGATGCCGCAGGTGATCCTGCGCACTCCCGGCATTGTTTCTACATGCGGTACATCTGGCGGAAACACAAACAACTCTGGTAGTATGCGAGTTGTTACGGTAGATGGGGACGTCTATGTTTGGGGTGACAACGACAAGAACCAGCTCGGAGTGTCGGGTCAGCCCCGGGTTGCTCTTCCAACCAAACTAATGTTGCACCGAAAGGTTATAGCCGTGAGCGGGGGAATCGATCATACCATAGTATTGCTCGATGATGGGTCAGTATGGACTTGGGGGGACAATTTTTATGGTCAGCTCGGCAACCCTAGTCCAACCAACACCGTAGAGCCCACACCAGCAGTTGGGCTTTCCAACATCGTCGCCATTGGTGCCGGTGAGTACTCATCATACGCGATCACGCGTGACGGTGAATTGTACGGTTGGGGAGATAACACCTACCGCCAACTGAATCTAGATACAACACCAATTCAGTACACACCAGTTCAATTGCCAGTACCGTGCAACCTTGCAACAGGAATTCGACAGAATACACCTTTGCCGGTTTCAACTTGTATGCCCAACCCCGTCCTTGATGTTTTCACTGTCACTGTTGCTACTGGAACTACGAGAGTTGATGTGTTTTCAACCCATGGCAAACTTGTTCGAAGCTTACAGGTGACATCGACAGAAAGCGACATTAGCATTGATATTGCTTCAGAACCACCTGGTGTTTATGCCATAGTACAATCATCAGGTTCAAGGGTGTTCAGCACGACGTTGGTGAAACTGTGATAAATAAGGCCTAGCCCAGCCTTCTCACAAGGGCTCGCCACCAGTCAACGACTGCGTTTGGAACCAACGGCCAATTATTCGGATTTCCTAACACCAGATCTCGATGTTGCCTTGCCCCGCAGTCGTTGGTGCTATTTTACTCAGTAACATCAAACCCAACCCATCAAACACAATTGCGGCATTGATCAAAGTACTGAGATCCTCACCCTAGATGGGATATCCCCGCTTCCGCGGGGAAGACCAAAAGGAACTGGATCCCCGCTTCCGCGGGGGTGACACGCTTCCGCGGCAACAGCCCTCTATTGCGGATACAATTGTCCGTTAAAAGCGGGAATCCGTAGCTTTGCATCGCTGCTCCGCGATACCCATGTACTCTTTGACGACATGTGCGGGTGGAGTTGCTTGGATGTCAGGATTCATCATGTACACGATAGTGGCTATTCAAACGCTATGAACAACGTCGAAACACAGAAGGCCGATATCGCCAACCGATCGGATGTGCGGTTGTTGGTGGAAACGTTTTACGGGCATATCCGGGCGGACGAACAGTTGGCTCCGGTTTTTGCTCTTCGAATTCAGGATGATGGATGGGAACCACATCTGCAGAAGATGACCTTGTTCTGGTCGCACCTGCTGCTGCAGGAAGAAGGATATTCCGGACATCCGCTTCGCGAGCATTTTGGATTGCCGGTTTCACGTGATCACTTTTCACGCTGGCTCCATCTATGGCGTGAATCGGTTAATACCCTGTTCGCTGGCCCTAGAGCTACCGATGCACTTGTAAAGGCGCAAAACATTGCTGCCGTCTTCCAGTCTAGACTGCTGGATCCGCAGTCAGCCATGTTCGTATACACTCAGCGGTAACATGCTCTCCGAGGCATGTAAATATGGCATCCGTGCCGTAGTGTACCTTGCTACACAGCATGACGATGATGTGAAACACACCGTTCGTGAGATTGCTGCTGCGATCAAGGCACCACAGGCATTCGTCGCGAAGATTCTTCAAGACCTCAGCAGGGAGCACATCATCTCTGCAGCAAAAGGGCCGAACGGCGGCATGTTCCTTACGAAGGCGCAAGCACGACAGCCACTGCTTAATGTGATCAATGCCATCGATGGCATGCAGGTATTCACGGCATGCGGCCTGGGTCTGCCTGCCTGCAACGCAAGCCGACCATGCCCCATCCACCATGAGTATGCTCGTCATCGCGATGGACTGCTCTATGCCTACAAACACACGCGCATCAACACACTGGCGAATAACGTCGAGGTGGGCGACTGTGTGCTGCACCGCTAACTATGTTCACGAAGTTCTTCGCTAGTGCATGAGTTGAGGTAAGGGGCTTTGTACCTGTAGCTTATTGTTTCTTGTCAATAATCGACTCGGGCATCGTCGTCACTGCCTCCTTCATCGCCTGAGCAAATCGCCGCATCTCGTGAACCGTAGTGTAGACGTTTGGCGTTACTCGCAATCCGTTGAATTGTTCATGGGTAATGGCTACAGTAAAGATTCGATGCTTGCTTAACAGCCACTCACTGAGCTTTACGTGATCTACCTTGTCGATGTGAACATTGACAATCGCACATTGGTTTGCTGGATCGGCAATGTTGGTGTTGAAAGAGACTCCTGCCAATGCACCGACTTCTTCTGTCCACAATGAGTGCAGGTATCTGAATCGTGCAGCCTTGCGCTCCAATCCGATGGACTTCAGGAGTAGCACTGCATCAGACAATGCATTGTGCATTGCTGCGCTGTGCGTACCGATCTCTTCATACTTGCGTATGTCTGCCTCTTGTCCGCTATTCGATGCCATCAAGCTCCAGATCGATGGTATGAGGTCCTTTCGCACATAGAGCATGCCCGTTCCAATTGGTCCGCTTAACCACTTGTGCAAGGATGTCCCATACACATCGCAGCCTATTGCATCACGCGTCAACGGAAACTGCGCAAATGCATGCGCTCCGTCAATGATGCTCATGAGATTGTGCTGCCTGGCCAGCGCGCAGAGCTTGCCGACGGGTAGAATCTGTCCAGTTAGAAAAACCGTCTGCGACGCATGAAGCACCTTGGTTCTTGACGTGATCGCTGCACGATAGGCATCAACAACATCGTCGGCATTCATCACCGGGACGTCGAACTTCACTCTTTTGACGACGATTCCATCCCTCTTTGCACGCTGATCCCATGCTGCAAGCATCCGGGGATAATCCTGCGTACTAATCACCACTTCGTCGCCTGGCTTAAGGTCAATGCCAAGCTGCGCTGTCTGCAATGCCTCGCTCGCATTGCGAGTTATGGCAACCTCCTCTGCACTACAGCCAAACACGCTGGCTAGTTCGTGGCGGACGGTTTCTACATGCGACTCTTGATGACGCCACATTTCATACGATGGAATCTGATTCGCCTGCTGGGTAAGGCGGATGAACGTCTCCATCACGCTGCGTGGTGCTGGGGATACACCGCCATTATTCAGATTCACGATGGTGCGGTCTACGCTATACGCTTGCTGCACCTGCATCCAGAAGTCCTCGTCATCTGCGGACTCCAAAGCCCCCTTCCCGCCATCATACAAGGCGATGTCGCTTAAGGCACGTTGAAACGTACTTGACGTCGCAAGTGGTGCGTTGAAGTATGCGCCTGTAACACTGGCAGCAAGAGCGGATAGGACTGATCTGCGATGCATGGTAGCCTTAGGTAGTCACGACAAATATCGTCCTGATATCACTTGTTATGGCAAGCGAACAACCTTTCCTGACAAGACGGATGTGTTGCTTGCCACTGTTACGTAGTACAAGCCTGCTGGAAGCCCCGACATGTTGATCACACATTCACCATGGAACTGCAGTTTCATACGCTAGGGATACTGGAGTCGAACAATGCCTTGCCGTGGCATGAGTTCTTGCGAGGTAAACAGGTAGGGCCCTTTAACAGCTAGTGCATCAACACGCTGAGGGAAAGGTACGGTCGTGCCACGTCCGATATCAATGCAGGGAATGTTGGAGAGCGAGCGTGGTATGGTTACAATACCTTCACTAGCGACAAGGCGAACACCGTCGACCTTCTTCACCGATGGATGGATGGTAACATCCTGCCAGGGTCCACCATTGGTGGAGGTGACGGAGCGGACAGTACCGGAGGGCTGGTTAGCAAGGAGCTGAATTCGTTGCAGTCCACCACTGCTGCTGATGACTGCTCCGGCAATCCTTCCAATCGGCGACCGCTCAAACGTCCACGTTTGACCAGTATCGGTGGTAATCAGATATCGCTGTGAGTTCATCCCGATGACCAGCGTCCCTCCGTCCCATGCGGCCGACCTTGCATTGAACGAACCAATGCTTTCCGTAGGTGGCTCGGCCAGCATGGCTATGCTTGGCGTCCACGATGCACCGCCATCGGTCGTTCGAGCAACGACCCACTTCCGTTCGATTTTTCTTCCTTGAGTTCCGAGGACAACACCAACCCGCGGGTTGAAGAAGTGAATGAACAATGGGTTGCTGATGTCCATCATTGCAGGATTCACCTCTAGCCAAGTTTTCCCATCCAGTGTCCGCGCCAGCCACGTGGTGTCATCACGGTTGATGATGGCATAGGCATGTACGGCATTGACAGCAGCAATGCTGATCCCCCACCGCCACCAGTCCGGTGTAATACAGCTAGTATCCCAGCTGGTGCCGTTATTCGTGCTGCGGACGGCATAAACGCCGGCAATGGTAGGTAAACGGTCGACGTTGCTCGACGTGATGCCCCAGAGCGTAATACCGTCGGCCGACGTATCAATCTGCATGACGCTATTGGTTTGGAAGTCGAGCTTTAGGTCGACAACCTGTGCAGGAGCCGTTGTTGCTATAATCAAGAAGCAAAGAAGTATCACCATGGGCATGACAAAATTTACGCACCACAGTTGGCTTTCTGTCCTGCCTTACCACAAGTTCTCGGTATTTTCATGAATGATTGCAGCATTACTCATCATCACCTGCCTTTGCTCCCTCCCTACCGCACTTGCAGCGCAGAGTGCAGATCAACCGGCAAGCATGGTTGGCATCGTCAATGCCGACACGTTGTGGTTGGACGCCTTTGCGCGTGAGGTAGGCCGCAAGTCGGAGCTCAACGCCATGGGTGGTACGGCTTCGGCAGCCGATATCATGGAGCAGACCTGGAAGTCTACCGTGCGGAGGACCGTCCTAAATCAAGAAGCGGCCAAACGTCATATCACCATTAGCCAGGAGCAGGTGGACAGTGTACTCTTGACCGACACACCGGAATTCGTTCGGCGTGGAGTCCTTGATGCCAAGGGTAAGTTCGACAAGGCAATGCTACGAGCAATGTTGTTTGCGCCTGATTCTCTTGCGCGCGCACGGCTACCTAAGGCATCGGCGGCTTCGATCAAAAAGAATGCCGACGCTATACGTTCAACCATGAACCAACTGCGTCAGCGCATGGCCGATGTGTTACAAGAAGAGCGCTTACGCATGGAGATTGTTCAGACCATGCCAGTAGATACTGCCATGCTAAAGAAGAAGTTTGACGAGTGGCGTCATTCAGCAACGGCTGACGTTGTCTATCTACCCTGCAAACAGCAAACGTTTTCGCCTACCGATGCCGACGTTCAGGCGTGGTATCGAGCCGACTCGCTTCGGTATAGCACAAAAACATCCATGCGGCAGCTTGGTGTGCTTACGTGGGAGACAACAGCTGCACCGTTTGACTCGACCTTGGTGTTGCGCAATGTTCGAACGTTCATGTCGATGATCAACGGAGAACACAATCCAGAGAAGCGCGACTCGATTTGGAATTCTGTCGCTCAGACCGTTCAAAGCACCTATACGTATCTCGACCCCGACAGCTCGTCACACGAGCTCTTCTACAACGAAGTCACCAAGACCCGTGGCGGCAAGGTAGGTACATGCGTTGGCCCGATCATGCACCCCGACGGAATCCACATCATCCTTGTTGATAGTGTGTTAGGCAAGAAGAAACCCGTCTATGCAGTACGGGTGATATTGGCGCCGATAACGGCAGGACAGCAGACGATGGACAGCATCATTGCCGAAGTCAAGTCAGCCGTACAACAATTCCGCTCCGGCACTTCGATCGAGACGTTGGCCAAGACCTATCACAAGACCTTCGTCGTAACCAAATGGGTTGCCCCTTCCGACAAGTTGTTTGATAGCTATCGATTGGTACAAGCAGCGTTTGACACGCCTGTCGGTGGTGTTACCGATCCGATCGACACACCTGACCATGGAATCATGCTTGCCTTTACGATCGACACCATCCCCCCAGGCACCATGCCCATCGAAGCAGCTCGTGAGCGCATCGTTGCGGATATGCAGGCCGATTATGCATGCAAAAGCATGACGCGTCAGGCAGAGTCGATGCGTGCCGTAACAACACGTCTGCCTGACGGACGAATGTTTGTAGCCGAGTCCATACCAACAAGTTCAATCTGGCGCGACGTAGAGGTTGATGCTTCCGGTTTTGTTGGCCCTGAGGTCTATGATCCTACGGCATCACTGGCCATACGGCGCGGAACGCCCAACACCATCATGGGTCCATTCCGCGGCGATGCCGGCTGGTGGGTTGCGAACGTTCAGAGCACACAGATCAACACCGAGGTATCCTTTGCACAATGGCTACAGACCGACGGAGCCATGGTTCTTGCAGAGGCGCAATCAACGATGTGGGATAACTGGCTTGCCAAGGCGATTGACTCTGCATCGGTGATGGATCTGCGCTGGATGTACTTCCGTTACTAGCACCACTCGTCACCCATACTTCTTTTCTCAGGCAACACCATGACCGTTTTGCTTGACGTTGGAAACGTCTTGTATCACATCGACTTTGACAAGGTTGTCGATTCCTTGTCCAACCTACCTGGCTACAACGGCGCAAACATCCTTTGCAGCGTAGATCAACTCGATCCACTCTTCGAGGACGTTGATTGTGGACGGATCACGACGTCGGAGTTTTGTCAGCACCTCCGCAACCGTTTCGGCTTCACCACTTCGGATGACGTCATCATCGAAGCATGGAACTCCATTCTCATCGAACCATTTGACTTTGCCTGTACCATACCGCAGCGCATACGCAAGGTTGTTGCAGAATCACATCCTGACGTCGACCTTCGAATTGCTCTACTCTCCAACATCTCTGCACCGCACCTCGACAAGGCCGTGCGCACCTTTCCACTCATGCAGGATCCTCATGCATACGGTGTAGATGCCACCTACTACTCATTCCAGCTTGGTATGCGCAAACCCGATCCAGCATTGTTCCTTCACGTGTGCCGACAGGAGCAGGCGCCTCCGCACAACGTCGTGTTGTTCGACGACAGTGCTGCCAACGTTGCTGCTGCACGTGGTGTTGGCATCCACGCCATTCGTGTTACGCCTGGCGATGCGGATTTCGCATTCCATAGCCCCCTGCCGATGTTGTCGCTTTCGTCGTCCTGACGTCAGTATTCGCCTCCGTCATATTTTTGTGCAACGTGGTTGTTGCAGTGCAACAGTAAACGGGAAGCGGGTGTAAATCCCGCACGGTCGCGCCGCCGTAACGGCAGACAAATCATCCACACACGAAGGTGTAGCCACTGACCCCTTTCCTGGTTGGTAAGGGGCTTGGGAAGGCGGATGAGGAGGATGACGCCGGAGTCGGAATACCTGCCACGATTATTCAACAAGCGGCGTTGCCGCCTCGCTGCGCTGTTCGGCGAGTTCAAGGATTGTGCCATGCGCATGACTGCGTTGGCATTGCTCGTGCTTTGTAGTAGCACGGCTTTTGCTCAAGAGGTTATCACAACTCAACCAGTGGTTGCATCGGTTAGACCACATGGAGATGTGATGCACGTTTTTACTCAGACGCTGGATGTTGATTACGACATGCAGGCTGACTCGGGTGACCATGCCGCTCAGTGGCTGGTGATTGATAAGGCAACTCACACGGTAACCAGTTCGACCTTCCTGCCTTGGGGCTCCGTTACGGCTTCGCGTATTGCAATTGACGACCTCACCGGCATCGTCTACGTTGGCATCAACGATACTGTGTGGGCATATTCTCCAGCCACACAACAACGTCTGCCCGACCCTGTGTTTACAGGACTTTGCACTGCCCTTACGTACGATGCTCCAACAGGGACGTTGATCATCAGCCAACGTCCATCCTTCGATGGTCCTGGCACGGTAGTCCTCCTTAACCTCGTTACCTCCACGCAGAAGTCCATCGAGGCAGGCATCAACCCTCAACAGTCGCTTGTTTATCGGAGTTTGGGTGGGACGCCAACCGTCGTGACGTTATGCGATGGCGCCTTCGGTCAGAAGAATGGTGGACTCACGTTTATTGGTGCCGACGGCGGTACGATGTTCCTTCCACTTGGCGATACGCCAAATCACATGGCCATCGACACCACGAACAATCTGCTGTACGTGGTGATGAATGGCGACCACGCCGTCAAGGTCATCAACCTTGCATCAAAGGAAATCACAGCTACGTGGACAACCGGCACGTCGGGCTACGATGGTCCGCGCGAGGTTGCGATGGACGACAAGTGGCTATACGTAACCACGTATTCAGGCACCCTGCTCTGCATGGATCGCACAACGGGTACGGTTGCACACACCATCACGTTGCCAGCCAAGGCCGATCCGATTGCTTGTGTTGATGGGAACGTATGGGTTGGCCTTAGCTACAAGACCGGTACGTACGAGGGTACTGGCAATGTGCTGATCTACGCTACTGGCACACTCGACGTTCGTGAACCGGTCCGCGGCGTCATGTCGGCCAGCAACGTCCTACTCCTTGATCAATTCACCCCTGGACGTTCGATTACCGTTACAGCATTGAATGGATCGGCAGTCCAGCACGTAGAATACAATGCAGACTATCGCGAACTTCGGACAAGCAATCTTGCTTCGGGAACGTATGTTGCAACCGATGGCAGCAACGTACTCCTGTTCAATGTGGTCCGATAGGTGACAAAGAAGCGAGCAATCATCGTTACGGCACTCACAATGCTTGGCATTGTGAGTGCCGTTTTTGTTGACGTTCCTCTAGCACGTTGGGTCCACCAACATCAAACGTCCTTTGTCCTTGACGTTGCCGGTGCACTAGGGACCATCGGACAGGGGCATTGGACGCTGTTGTACTGTCTGCTCGTTGTTGGTTTTGCATGGAAGCGTCATCGTTGGATTGCCTATCGTCACGCTGCGCTCTTCGTAGCTGTGTCTGTATCGGGCATCACGGCCAACATCATCAAGGTGTTGGTGTGTAGACCACGACCACCGCTCATGCTCGAAACCGGCGAAGTACTCCCACGACTACTTGAGTTTTCTACGACATTCTTGTGGAACTCATTTCCATCAGGTCACTCCACCACGGCACTATCAATTGCCATTGTCGGCAGCTATGCACTGCCACGCATGAGGTGGGCAACGTGGACGTTGGGGCTGTTGCTTGCTGGTGCCCGCATTGCCTTGAACGTCCACTACTTGAGCGACGTGATTGCGGGAAGCCTCATCGGGCTGATCGTTGGCTGGTGGTGCGTGCAGCGTTCAGCCGCTCTCGAAGCAGGTCTAGTCCAGGATTCGTGATGCTGCCAAGGTGACCAGGCTGGCCTACGCTGTCCTTGGTAGGTGGTGTAAAGCTTCCCTGCTCGATCTCGGCCGCAACGGCGCGGTACGCATCGCGGAAGGCCATTCCTTCCATGACGAGGGCATTCACCCTGTCAACTGAAAAGAGATAGCGATAGACGTCGCTCTCCAGAATGTTCTGTCGTGGCTCAAGGTGTGGTGCCACATGATGCAGAACCTGAAGGCAATGTTGCATTTCGGTAATGGCTGGGATGATCCTGTCCTTCATGAACTGCAAGTCACGGTGATACCCACTTGTAGCATTGGCTTGCATCATGGACAGTTCATTGGGTAGTGCCTGCAGTCTGTTGCACCGTGCTCGTAGGACTTCGAACACATCGGGATTCTTCTTGTGCGGCATGATGCTCGAGCCCGTTGTAAACGCATCGGGCAAGGACACGAAGCCCTGATTCTGGCTCATATACCACACAACGTCGGCAGCAAACCGCGAAAGCGTTGCTGCAAGGTTTCCGATGGCCATGGCGCAGATACGCTCTGTGCGTCCGCGCGACATCTGAGCAAACGTGCTGGTAACATGCACTCGTTCAAAGTCCAGCAGCTCCGTCGTTGTCTGCCTATCAATTGGCACGCTGGATCCATACCCTGCAGCACTACCAAGTGGGTTGGCATTCGCTGCATCAATTGCTACGTCAAGGACACGCACGTCCTCGAGTACTGCTTCGGCGTAACCACCGAACCACAATCCAAAGCTGCTGGGCATGGCCACTTGCGTGTGTGTGTAGCCAGGCAAGAGCACTGCAGAATGTCGTTCGGCTAGTGTAAGCAGGACGTCGGCTACGTCCAGCGCTGCACTGCGAATTGTAGACAGCTCATGACGCAGGTAGAGCTTCATATCAACGGCTACCTGATCGTTCCGTGACCTACCAAGATGAATCTTCTTCCCTAATTCGCCAAGCCGTTGGATGAGCATGTACTCGATCTGACTATGCACATCTTCCATCGACGGATCGATAACGAACTGGTGATCGTCGATCTCCCGTAGAATCTGCGTGAGTGTATCGGTGAGGATTTTCGCCTCGTCTGCCCGTAACAGTCCCACCTTCCCTAGCATGGTCACATGGGCAATGGAGCCAACGACGTCCCATCGTGCCAGTTGTTGATCCATTTCGCGATCCATCCCTACGGTGAACCACTCCATGAGTGCGTCAACCGAAGCCCCCTTCTCCCACAACTTCATATCACGTATTCCTCGAGCAGGGTAATGAGCTTGTGTATGCCGAGTTCCAATTCCTCTGCCAGGATGAACTCATTTGCCGTGTGAGAGCGCGTGCTTTCGCCGGGTCCCATTTTGAATGACTGTACTCCTGGTGGTAACAGGGCCTGGTCGCTCATGGTGGGACTTCCATACATGCGTATTCCCATGTCAGCGGCAGCAATACGCAATGGGTGAAGGGGCGAGATGAATGATGGTCGCAGACGTGTGCTGCGTGGTGTTACCTTGCATCGTGCATTGCTACGGATAATGTCGATTACCTGCTCCGTTGTGTAGGCATCCGTAGTTCGAACGTCTACGACAAACGTGCACTTGTCAGGAATCATGTTGTGCTGCGTTCCTCCCTGAATCTGCGTGACGTTCATGGTAACGTAGCCAAGTGTGTCTGACCGCTCGATGAAGTTGTAGCGCTGGAACCAACGTATGCTATCCACGGCGGCATAGATGGCATTGTCAGCACTGGTATGCGCTGCATGAGCAGCGATGCCTTGAGTCTCGCAGTCAAGCACGAGCAGACCGCGCTCGGCGACGGCCATCTTCATCTGTGTTGGCTCGCCAACGATTGCTACGTCGGGATTGGGGACGCCTAGCGAACCGTCAATGAGGCAGGTCTTGGCAAGCAACTCCATTCCACCTGGACCGCTGATCTCCTCCTCGGCCGTTGCAGCAAACATGATGTGATGCTTCAGGTCGAGGTTCTTGCGGAAGTACATGAAGGTCGACATCATCATCACCAACGCACCGCCTGCATCGTTGCATCCTAGTCCGTACAACACACGGTCCTTCCACACCGGCGTGTACGGATCGGTTTCCCAACCTTCACCCGGCTTCACGGTGTCGTGATGAGAATTCAACAACAGGGTGCGCGCTTTGGGATTGCTGGATTTGTGGACGGCTACGACGTTGTTACCATAGCGATAGGTCTCAACTCCGCGCTGCTTGAACCAACGTTGAATGTAGTCAGCTGTTTGATCTTCTTCACCGCTATGCGATGGTATGGAAACCAGCTTCTCAAGTAACAAGGGAGCTTCTACATAGAAATCCATGTACCCTCCTCCGAGAACACTTTGTCGAATCGTGTGATGCGTACATGCTCCAAACCGGCCTTGACTGCCCTGAATGCATTCTCAAGCTTGGGTAGCATGCCGGAATGGATGACGCCCGTTGCAACGAGCTCTTCTGTTTGCGACCAAGTTAATGCGGGGATGACGGAATTGGTATCGCTAACGTCACGAAGCACACCGTGATGTTCGAACACATAGGTAAGCTCTACGGCTGGCATCAAAGACAGGGCAACATCGGTAGCAATGGTATCGGCATTGGTGTTGAGCAACTGTCCGCTGCCATCATGGGTAATCGGTGCAATAACCAGACAATGCGTCGCCAACGGATTGGCTGAACCAGCATGCCTAGCACCATGTGTACCACATGTACCATGCGTGTTACCAAGCCCCCTACCGCCATGCTCATCCTGACCAACGTGGAGGAGGTCGAGGATTGCCGTCGGATTTACGTGCGTTACGTCACCAACGTAGCCGTAGTCAACATCGACTACTGGTCGTCGTTGTGCTCTGATCACGTCAGCGTCGGCACCGCATACGCCAATGGCGTGCACGCCAAGTGCGTGTAGTTCGGCAACGATGCTCTTGTTTACCCAGCCGGCATAGACCATGGTCACCACTTGCAACGTCTCCGCATCAGTCACTCGACGTCCGCCTACCATCGTTTGCTCCAGACCAAGTCTGCTCGCCATCGACGTAGCAATCTTGCCGCCGCCATGCACGAGAACGACGGGATCGGAACATTGCGCGATGGACGTAAGCAAACCGGTTAGGTGTGCGGGGTTGTCCAGGATGCCTCCGCCGACCTTGACGACCTTGATCATTGCATGCTTCGCAGAATGTTGTATAAGACCACCTGTGCGCTTACAACGCGATTGGCTGCTTGCTGGATAACGATGCTTTGCGGACTATCAAGGACTTCGTCAGCCACGATAACATTCCGTCGTACGGGCAAACAATGCATGAATCGTGCATTGTTTGTGAGCGCTAGCTTCTGCTTTGTGACGCACCACGAGGGATCCGTTGTAAGGATGGCGCCATAGGGTGTGGTGGCTGACCAGTTCTTGGCGTATACCACGTCGGCATCAGTCAATGCTTCGTCTTGATCATGCGTGCAAACGGCACCGGCGGTAAATCGTGGGTCGAGATCGTAGCCCTCGGGATTGACAATGGTAAGATCCACGTCGGCATGGAGCATCCACTCTGCAAAGCTGTTGGCTACGGCCTGTGGTAATGCTCGTGGATGAGGTGCCCATGTAAGCACGACCTTGGGCCGCCGTATGAACGAATGCTGGTGGATGGTGATGAGGTCGGCAAGCGATTGCAAGGGATGTCGCGTAGCACTTTCCAGACTTATCACCGGCACACCGCTGTGGTCAATGAAGCTTTGCAACACTACTTCGGCATAGTCGGCCTCGTAATCCGTAAGGCCTGCAAAGGTGCGAATGCCCAACACATCACAGTACTTGCCCATTACGGCAGCAGCATCCTTGATATGCTCTGTTGCCGTGCCATCCATTACGACGCCGTCACGCGTCTCAAGCGTCCACGAATCTGCCCCGGCATTCAACACCATGGTGTCCATGCCTAACAGCGTTGCTGCCTTCTGCGTGCTCATGCGCGTACGCAAGGAGGGATTCATGAACAACAGACCAAGGGTCTTGCGTTTACCGAGATGCTCGAACGACCAAGGATTCTCTACGAATTGTGTTGCTTGCTCAAGTATTGTGGGTATGCCAATGCTTGCAACGTCGTGTACACTTGTAAACGATCTCATGATGCGTCCTTCACGAGTGTTTCCTTCACGAGTGCGTCCTTCAATGCTTGAACAAACCGATCGATCTGCTCTGCCGTGATGGTAAGGGGCGGAAGAATACGCAGGACGTTCGGGTTGGAGGCTGTGCCGGTAAGGATGTGATGCTCTTGCCACAATGTCTTGCGCACGGCACTACATGGACCGTTGAGCTCAACACCGATCATCAGACCGCGTCCGCGGACTTCTGCAATGCCTGGCACATGTTCAAGTGCAGTGATCAACTGCTGACCTCTGTCATGAGCATTCTGCATCAGGTTACCGCGCTCAATGGCACGTGCAACTTCCGTCACCGCAACACAGGCCATGGGATTGCCGCCAAAGGTGGTGCCTAGCATGCCGACCGAGACCGGCAACGTCTTGCTCACGAGTACGGCGGCTACGGGAAAACCATTCCCGATACCTTTTGCAACCGTGATTAACGACGGCTTGATTCCTGCATGGTCATGAGCGAAGTACTTGCCTGTCCTCCCCGATCCGCTTTGGATTTCGTCAAGTATCAGCAATGCTCCGTAGCTCGCACATAAGGCATCAAGGGAGCGTAGGAAGTCATCCGTAGCTGAGCGGACACCGCCGACGCCCTGTATGCCCTCGATGATTACGGCAGCAACGTCGTTCTGCTTGAGTTCATGCTCAACGGCTGACAGGTCATTAAGCTGGACGTGGGTGATGTTAGTTGTGCGATTGACTGGACTTACAATCTTGGGATTATCCGTCGCAGCAACGGCCAACGAGGTACGTCCGTGGAATGCGCCACCAAAGGCAACCACCCGTGGCTTGCCCGTGATGAACGAGGCCAACTTGAAGGCATTCTCGTTGGCTTCTGCACCGCTGTTCACAAAGAAGACGTCACAGTCTTCCCGTCCGCTAATCTTGCCCAATGCAGTAGCAGCATCGTTTTGGGATTGTAGGTGGACGGAGTTACTGTAGTACCCAAGCGTTGCTGCTTGTTTGCCGATGGCCTCGGCCCACTGCTGATGTGCATGTCCGATCGAGATCACGGCATGTCCACCATAGAGATCAAGGTACGCTGTTCCCTCTGCATCCCAGACCGTGCAGTCAGAGCCACGCACGAGTTCGATGGGCATCAAGGAATAGACTGGAAGGGGGCTAGACATTACGGTGCACCTCCGATGAGATCCAGACCACTATGCTCGTCCCAGCCCAAAGCAATGTTCATGTTCTGTACGGCTTGTCCGGATGCGCCTTTCAAAAGATTGTCGAGCACGCTGACAACGAGCAAGGTGTTTTCGTGGACAACGAAGCCTACGACGCAATTGTTCGTCGACACGCTGCACTTCACGTCGGGCAACTCATCTGCTACGACAGCAAACGGTTCATTCGCATACGCCGCGCGATACAGCTCCTGCACATCATACGTGCTTAGCGTGGTTGGCAACACACAGCTTGCAAGTATGCCTCTGGTGAATGCTCCACGCATCGGGATGAGCGTTGGCGTTGCACCAAGCACCATGCTGATCTCTGCGAGATGTTGGTGTGTGAATGGCTTGTACACGCTCAGGTTATTCGCTCGCCAGGTGTAGTGTGTGGTCTCTGTAGGCGTATGGCCTGCACCCGACGAACCTGTGGTGGCTTGTACGATGGCTTGCGAGAGTTGATGAGTCTTTGCAAGCGGCATCAAGGCAAGCTCGATCGACGTAGCAAAACATCCGGGGTTTGCAATGCGTTTACTGCCGACGATTGAATGACGGTTCTTTTCGGGTAGACCGTACACCCAGGCATCGTTCAAACGGTGATCGGCACTCAAGTCGATGACAAGGGCATCGCCTACGTCGTTGTTGTCCATCCACGTGGCTGCATGACCGTGACCAGTACAGAGGAAGATCACGTCGGCTTGCTTCGGTACTTCGGCACAGAACCTTAGCCCCTTACCCACAAGATCGTGGTGTACGGTTTCGACTGACGCGCCGGGCTGACTCGTGCTTACGGCGGCTATTGCCTGTACGGGAACTTGAGGATGTCTGGACAAGAGACGCAAGAGCATCCCACCAGTGTAGCCAGATGCACCAACAACAGCTATCATGCCACTCCTGTCTTCATTCTGGTGATGTTACGAGTTCTTGTTCTGCTGTAGTCGTGATGGTATTGATGCGATCACGGCATAGCCCTTTGCATCAGCACCTGTCCACGCATGATTCTCCTCGCCATACGTGGCGAAGCTGCTCTGCATGAGATCGTTGGGAGATCGTACACCAAGGACATCGTAGCGACGGTGTTCAAGACGGAGGGTGACCTCGCCGGTGACGCTCTCCTGCGTGTGTGCAAAGAACTGCTCCATGCTACGCATTGCTGGATCAAGAAACTGTCCTTCGTGAAGGAGTTGTCCGTACCAGGTCGACATCTGATCCTTCAGGTTCAACTGCCAGCGCGACAAGGTGTGCTTTTCCAACAGATGGTGTGCATGGATGGTCATCAACGCTGCAGGTGCTTCAAATGCTACGCGACCCTTGATGCCGATGATCGTGTCGCCAACGTGCATGCCGCGACCAATTTGATACTCACTACCAATCTGATTCAGGTACTGGATGACTTCGATGGCCGACATGTTCTGGCCATCCACACTGCAGGGTTCGCCCTTTGCAAAACCAATGCGACACTCTCGTGGTGGTAATTGCGGAGCCGTGACATTGTACTGTGCCGTGAACCATGCATCATCGGGCAGCGGTTCATGCGAAGTCAGCGTTTCACGTCCGCCAATGGTTGTCCCCCATATCCCTTGATTCACACTATACGCTGCCTTTGTCCAGTCGCCATCCACGCCGTTGTCGCGCAGATAGGCAATCTCCTGGTCACGTGACAAGGCAAGATCGCGGATAGGTGTAAGCACGGTGATGTTAGGACATAGTGCTCGTAGCACCACATCGAATCGAATCTGATCGTTACCCGCACCAGTACTGCCATGGGCAACGTGCGTAGCACCGATGCTCTGTGCATGCTGAGCAATTGCCATAGCCTGCACGATGCGCTCTGCACTCACCGAAAGTGGATAGGTACCATTCTTGAGAACGTTGCCAGCAATGCAAAACCGAAGCACCTGGTCGTACAGTTCTTGCGTTCGATCAAGCACGGTGTGCGAGCTGACGGAACATTGCTGAGCGCGCTCGGCAATCGCATCTAGGTCGGCCTTCGAAAAACCGCCCGTCTGCACAATCACCGTGTGCACATCCATGTGTTTGTCTACGGCAAGGTATCGCGCACAAAAGCTCGTGTCGAGTCCACCACTAAAGGCAAGAAGTACTTTATCCATCAAATGTCAGGGGGCTTTGTTATCAGTTGTTGGATCGTAGAGCATGGCCGTACAGAGGCACATGGAGCGCTTCGTGCGTTCCAGGATGTCGTAGTTCGGACAGCTTGAGCAGCCCTTCCAGAAGACTTCGTCGTTGGGGAGCTGACTAAAGTGTACTGGCCGATAGCCCAGCTCGCTGTTGAGCTTCATCACGGCAGCAGAGGTGGTAATGCCAAACACGCGGGCATTGGGAAACAACTTTCTGCTGAGTTCGAAGGCAGCACGCTTGATGCGACGGGCAAGGTGCTGATGTCGGAACTGAGGTGCGACGATCAGGCCTGAGTTGGCAACGTACTGTTTGTCTTGCCAGGACTCGATATAGCAAAAGCCAGCAAACGTACCATCGCTTGTTAGAGCGATGATGGCTTTCCCTTGGTCCATTTTTTCGCGGACATATTCAGGCGTCCGCTTGGCAATCCCGGTGCCGCGTTGTAAAGCTGCTTCGTAGATGGTTTGAACAATGGTTTCGGCGTAGCGGTGATGATTAGCGTCGGCAACCATCACGTCGACAAGCACTTCTTCCATCAAGGCAATGTCGGGTTGTGTGTTCAAATCGTTAGTGTATCGTTTTTCTTCCGTGATTCAGTAGCAAGCGCCTGCTTGAATGCATGAAGCTTATCTCGCAGTTCGCCATTGTTAAGGGCTAAGATTTGGACGGCAAGGATTCCGGCGTTCTTTCCACCACCAACGGCCACCGTGGCAACGGGAACTCCGGCAGGCATCTGCACGATGCTGAGTAGCGAGTCGAGTCCGCGTAACTGCTTCGTCGGCACTGGCACGCCAATCACAGGCAAGGCAGAGAACGAGGCAATCATCCCCGGGAGGTGTGCTGCTCCGCCGGCACCAGCGATGATCACTTGCAGACCTCGCTGTTCGGCCGTACTTCCGTATTCGGCCATATCCGACGGTGTGCGGTGGGCACTTACCACGCGGACTTCGTACGGCACATTGAACTCTTCACACACAGCCACAGCTTCGCGCATCACCGTCATATCGCTATCGCTGCCCATCACGATTCCAACAATTGGAGTAGCGTTCATGGAGTATCCTCGGCAGTTCGTGTCTTGATTCGTTTGACCATTCCAATCAACTGATGTCGGCCCGTGCCGCTCACGGCCGACGTAGGCAGTACATCCACCAAATGGGTGCACTGTTGCAGGAGAGTGCGCAGTTGTTGTTCGCGCGCCTCTACCTGACGTGGCTTAAGCTTATCGCACTTGGTAAGGATCACTGCAAACGGCTTGCCAGCGAACTCCAGTTCCTCAATCATGGCCATGTCGATGGTCATGGGATCGTGACGGGAGTCAACCAGTACGCAGGTAAGTACGAGTTGCGGACGTTGCAGCAGGTATGAGCGAATGAGTTCCGAGAACATCTCACGTTGCGTCTTGCTCACACGGGCATAGCCGTAGCCTGGCAAATCCACCAGCATGAAGCCGGCATCGGTGGTAAAGAAGTTTATCTCTTGCGTCTTTCCCGGCGTGTTGGACACTCTGGCCAGACCATTGTGTCGTACGACCTCGTTAATCAGCGAAGACTTCCCCACGTTGGATCTGCCAATCATGGCAACCTCTGGAAGGTCGGACAGTGGGAACTGGTCGACCTTTGTAGCGCCCTTGACAAACGTTGCGTGAATGTGTTCCATCGTTTCCTAAAACAGAAAAACGCCGAGCGCGACAACGCCCGGCGTTCCTTGCGGCTATGGTGCCGCTCCTTACGCGTTCTCGGTAGGCTGCTCTTCGTCCGAAGCAGCAGGTGCATCATCGGCACTTGCAGCATCGGCATCTTCAGTGGCTGCCTCTGGCTCGACAGTCTCGGTCGCTTCTGCAACCGGGGCTTCTACCAGGTTGTCTTGTACTTCTTCGGCAACTGCTTCTTCGACCACTGCTACGTCGGCAACTGCTTCTTCAGCGGTTGTTTCAGCAGGTGCAGCAGGCGTTGCAGCAGGCGCATCGGTTACTGGCTGTGCTGTAGCTGGCTTTGCTGCCGGACGCTTTGCTTGTGGCTTGCGGGCCTTCGTTGCAACGCGACCATCAACAGGGTTCGACCAGTCTACAAGCTCGATTACGGCTTCCGGTGCTTGGTCGCCCCGGCGCTGTCCCAGCTTGGTGATACGGGTGTAGCCACCATGACGCTCAGCGACCATTGGTGCAATCGTATCGAACAATTCCTGCAGTACTGCCTTGTTCTTGATGAACCGTCCAACCATGCGGCGGTTGTGTACGTCAACGCCAGACTGTGCACCACCACGTTCGGTGGCATAGGCATGGCGTGCACGCGTGATCAATTGCTCCGCAAAAGAGCGCAATTCCTTGGCCTTGGCAAGGGTGGTAACCACGCGCTTGTGCTCGAACAGACTCGATGCCATGTTCGAAAGCATTGCCTTGCGGTGGCTAGCCGTGCGCTTGAGTTTGCGTCCAGCATACCCGTGTCTCATGTTATTCGCTTTCCTTGAGTTCGTCTTGGATATACGCAGTCACATCCATGCCGAATGTTAGACCGCTGTGATAAACAACGTCCGTGAGCTCGGCCAGCGACTTGCGACCGAAGTTGCGGAACTTGAGAAGGTCCGTCTCCTGGAGACTTACCAACTCTGCAAGAATCTTGATGTTAGCTGCCTTCAAGCAGTTGTGGGCTCGCACACTCAGTTCGAGTTCGTCAACTGGCTGAAGAAGCAGTCTGCGTAGACGCTGGAACTCACGGTCCTGGCTGGCCTTGCCGCTCTCGGCATCGGCTCCGCGCTCTTCTGCAAGGCTTGCAGCACCGCGGAACAGTCGGATGTGTTCGTTGAGAATCTGTGCTGCCTCTTCTACGGCCTTCTCTGCAGTGATCGAACCGTCGGTAAGCACATTCAGCGTGAGCTTTTCGTAGTCTGTCTTCTGACCAACGCGGAATGGTTCTACGCGGTAGATCACATTCTTGATTGGCGTATAGATAGCGTCGATTGGGAGCATGCCAACGGGGAACTCCGTCGTTACTTGCTCTTCGGCTGGTACGTAGCCGGTGCCACGACCAAGGCGGATTTCTACGTCGAAGTCGGCATCAGCGGCGAGGTTGGCGATGACCTTTTCTGGGTCGAGGACTTCGACTTCCGGACATGCTTCGCCGATCGAGCTGGCCTTCCACTGGCCGCCACCCTTAACAGAGAAGGTAATGCGGGTTGGTGCCTTCTTGTCGGCTACACGCAAACGAACTTCTTTGAGATTGAGGATGATTTCGCACATGTCTTCAACCACACCAGGGATGGTCTGGAACTCGTGCAATACGTCGGTGATCTTCACACCAACGATTGCAGTACCTGGAATGGATGAGAGCAGAACACGACGTAGAGCGTTGCCAATGGTCACACCATATCCTTCTTCCAAAGGATTCAGCGTGAATTCCACGTGGTATTCGGAGCCGAGTTGCTCGGCTACCATGCGCTCAGGCATCTGCATTTGCGTATTCATGATTACCCTTTACGTTTTCGAATTCAATGGTGGGGTTAGACGCGTCGGCGCTTTGGCGGACGGCATCCGTTGTGTGGGAGTGGTGTACGGTCGGTAATGGAGAGTACTTCCAGACCGGCCTGAGTAAGAGCACGCACAGCGGCTTCCCTACCCGATCCTGGTCCACGCACCACTACATCAACCTTACGCAAGCCCATTTCGAATGCCTGGCGTGCGGCCTTGTCGGCCGATACCTGCGAAGCATACGGTGTGTTCTTCTTGGAACCGCGGAAGCCATTCTTCCCGGCCGAAGACCACGTGAGCGAGTTGCCGTACGTGTCGGTGATTGTTACAATCACGTTGTTGAATGTTGCACGGACGTATGCCTTGCCGTGTACATCTGCAACGATTTTGCGTTTAACGCGCTTTTTTGCTGCTGCCATGAATTCTCCGTCAGTGGTTGCGGTTCTTACACCGCCGTTACTTCTTACTTACGAGCGGCTTTCTTCTTTCCAGCCACTGTCTTCCGCTTACCCTTACGGGTACGTGCGTTGGTACGTGAACGCTGACCGCGCACTGGCAGACCGCGGCGGTGACGCAAACCGCGATAACAACCGATGTCCATCAATCGCTTGATGTTGAGCTGTATCTCGGAGCGCAACTGACCTTCGGTCTTGTAGTCACTCAATACCTGGCGGATACGAGCAATCTCGTCGTCCGACCACGTGTTCACTCTCTTTGTTGGATCAATTCCTGCTTTATCAAGAACGTCACGGCTCGTGGTGTTGCCTACACCAAAGATGTAGGTAAGAGCCACCAAGCCACGCTTGTTCTTGGGTAGGTCGATGCCTGCAATACGTGCCACTGTTAACTCCTTTTAGCCTTGACGTTGCTTGAAGCGTGGATTCTTCTTGTTAATCACGTAGACCTTTCCTTTCCGACGGACAATCTTGTCGTCGGGGTTACGCTTCTTTACCGATGCTTGAATTTTCATAGTTAAGCTCCTTTGCGACTTGCGATTGGCAAGCCCCCTATCATTCGTTATCTGTACCGATAGACGATGCGGCCCTTCGAGAGGTCGTAGGGCGACATTTCGACCGTTACCTTATCGCCACGGAAGATTTTGATGAAGTGCATACGCATCTTGCCGGATACGTGTGCGTGAATCTGATGACCGTTCTCCAGCTGCACAATGAATTGTGTGTTTGGAAGTGCCTCCACAATTGTCCCGTCTACACGAATGGTATCGTCCTTACTCATGCCGATGCCTGCGTTGTAGTGAGAATGCGTGGATTAGCCCCGTCAATAACGATCGTATGCTCAAAATGTGCCGATGGCTTGCCGTCAGCGGTATACACTGTCCATCCGTCACTGGCTGTGTGGACGTGGAAGAGTCCCATGTTAACCATGGGCTCGATGGCTAGTGCCATACCGTTCTTAAGCTTCATGTTTGGATAGCGTGAGCGGTGTAACAGGCCAGGGACAAAATTTGGAACTGGTGGTTCTTCGTGAAGATTCCGTCCAATGCCATGTCCTACCAGCTCACGAACAATCGAAAAACCATTCTTCTCTACATGTGTCTGAATGGCCTTTGCAATGTCGTACACCTTATTGCCTTCCACCGCTGCTTCGATGCCAAGCATCAGGGCTTCACGGGTAACATCAAGCAGACGCTGCTTTTCTGGTACGACGTGGCCAACAGCAATGGTTCGGGCGCTATCACCGAAGTATCCGTCCAGCTCTACGCCGCAGTCGACAGAGACAATCTGTCCTTCCTTCAGCGCTCTCGAGCCAGGCATGCCATGTACAACTTCTTCGTCGATGCTAATGCACAGCGTGTACGGAAACTCCTTGCGATCTACCACATACCCCTTGAACGCGGGACGTCCGCCCTTGCTAAGAATGTACTCCTCGGCAATGGCATCAAGCTCACGCGTGGTGACTCCTGGAGCAATGTGCTGCTCTACAAGGTCAAGCGTTTCTGCGACAACCTTGCTGGCTGCTGCAATTCGCTCGACACTTTCGGCGGAGTGAACGGGTGCTATGGTTTCTGTTTCGATCATTGACCTGAAAGAGCTCCTGCGCGACCGCGAATCTTGCCTGTCTTCATGAAGCCGTCATAGTGACGCATGAGCAGGTGTGACTCTACCTGTTGCAACGTATCGAGTGCAACACCAACGATGATGAGCAAGCTCGTGCCACCGAAGAATGATGCAAACAATGGTGGTACCTGCAGTACGGTCATCGCAAACGTTGGTAGAATGGCAACGATTGCAAGGAAGACTGCACCGGGCAGGGTGATACGCGTAAGAATGTTTTCGATGTATTCGGATGTATGGCTGCCTGGGCGAACACCAGGAATGAAACCGCCGTTCTTCTTCATGTTATCGGCCACTTCCTTCGGGTTAAAGGCAATGGCAGTGTAGAAGTAGGTGAAGAAGAGAATCATCAGACCATAGACGATGGCATAGATGAAGCTGCGCTCGCTAAAGGCATTGGCCAGGTTCTGCAACCAGGCATTGTTCGGGAAGAACGATGCGATGGTAGCTGGAACGAAGAGAATTGACTGAGCAAAGATGATTGGCATAACACCAGCGGTGTTAACACGCAATGGAATGTATTGGGTGGTTCCACCATACACCTTGCGTCCAACCTGACGTTTTGCATACTGCACGGGAATTCGCCGCGCTCCTTGTGTGACAAGGATGACGGAGGCGATAATGCCGGCAAGGAAGATCAATAGGACAACGTCAACCACAACGTTGCGTGATCCACCGTTGATAAGCGCAATCTCTTGCGACACGGCATTGGGGAATCGTGCGATGATGCCGATCATGATGATCAACGAGATACCGTTGCCAATACCACGGTCGGTAATCTGTTCGCCAATCCACATCAACGCGATGGTGCCAGCTGTGAGGATGAAGACCGATGAGATTGTCCAGAAGAATCCGGCATCCGGCACAACACTCACTTGGTTGGCTGTTGTCTGGGCCACCTTGATGGTTACGCCCCATGCCTGAAGAGCGGCAAGGAATACCGTAAGGATTCGCGTGTACTGATTGATCTTGCGTCGACCATCTTCACCTTCACGCTGGAGCTTCTGCAGCTCAGGGAGCACTACACCAGCAATCTGGAAAATGATGCTTGCAGAAATGTATGGCATGATGCCCAAGGCAAAAATGGCAGCGTTCGAGAACGCGCCACCCACGAACATGTCGTACAAGCCAAAGATGGTACCGGATGAATCGCCCGACGAGCTAGCCGCCTGAAGCAATTCAACGCTCACACCAGGAATGGTGATAAACGATCCGATACGTACGGCGAGCAACGCAACGAGGGTGTAGATCAACCTGTCGCGTAGTTCTTCGATTTTGAAGACGTTCTGTATGGTGGTAATGAAATTAGCCATTGAGGGTCACCACTCCGCCCGCAGATTCGATCTTAGCTTTTGCAGATGCAGAAATCTTGTCGACCGTTACTTGCAGCGCCACCGAAATCTCACCGTTACCCAGGACCTTGACTGGCATGCTGCGCTTACGCACAACACCAAGCTTGTACAGGATCTCGTTGGTAACAACACCGTTGGCAAGCTTGCCTTCGGTTGCGAGTTGTTGCAACTGGGCAACATTCACTTCGTGGTGCTCGATGCGGTTGATGTTTGTAAAACCAAACTTCGGCACCCGACGGGTGAGTGGCATCTGACCACCTTCGAAGCCAGGCGACTGGCTGAAGTTGCTCCGTGATTGATGGCCCTTGTGACCGCGGGTTGACGTGCCACCATGACCCGACCCCGCACCACGACCAACGCGCTTCTTGCGCGTGCGTGAGCCTGGGGCTGGCTGTATGTTGCCAATGTGTTTCATACTTGCTTAGTCCTGTACTTCTTCTACGATAACAAGATGGCGCACAGCGTTCACCATGCCCAGAATCTGTTCGTTCTTTGGCTTGATGGTGGTCTTGTTTGGTCTGCCCAATCCCAAGGCCTTGATCGTGGCCTTGTGCTTCTGGATAGAACCAATCATGCTGCGTACTTGGGTAATCTTGAGTTTCATGTTCGTTTCCTGATCTTAGCCGTGAAGGATCTTCTCGATGCTCACGCCGCGACGTGCAGCTACCGATCCAGCATCTTCAAGTTGCTGCAATGCATTCATCGCAGCCTTAACAGTGTTGTGTGGGTTGGATGAACCCATCGATTTTGTTAGCACGTCCTTTACACCGGCCAACTCAAGGATGGCTCGTACTCCACCGGCAGCAATAACACCAGTACCTGGCGTAGCTGGACGGATGAGAACCTTGGCAGCGCCAAATCGGCCGACGACTTCGTGCGGGATGGTTCCTTCCATGACGCGAACCTTCACAACGCTCTTCTTGGCTGCTTCCGTTGCCTTTGTTACTGCATCGGAAACCTCGCCTGCCTTACCAAGGCCATACCCAACGTGTCCGTTCTCGTCACCAACGATAACGATTGCACTAAAGTTGAACCGGCGACCACCCTTAACTACCTTGGCTGTACGGCCAACGTAGACAATCTTGTCCTTAAGGTTCAGGTCTGATAGTTTCTGTTTTGCCACTGAGTACTCCGTTGCTTAAAAATCAAGACCGCTCTCACGAGCAGCTTCGGCTAGCGCTTTTACGCGACCGTGGTAGAGGAATCCGTTACGATCGAAGGCAACCTTGCTTACGTTAACTGCCTTGGCACGTTGTGCCAGGACTGAACCAACAAGCTTGCTCTGCTCGACCTTCGTCATGCCGCCTGCAATCTTGCTCTTGATCTCACGGTCCGATGTCGAAGCCGATGCCAGCGTACGCTCCGTCGTATCGTCAATGATCTGGGCATAGATATGCTCAGCTGAACGAAACACCGTAAGGCGTGGACGCTCCGTGCTGCCGTTAATCTTTCCGCGAACGCGCTTGTTTCTGCGTTCGTACCGTGCTCTTTTCTTTGCTATGCGATTCATGGGTGTAGATTCCTTACTTACTTCCCTGCAGACTTACCGGCCTTGCGGCGGATGTATTCACCTTCGTAACGAACGCCCTTGCCCTTGTACGGCTCTGGCTTACGGAGGTCTCTTAGCTTGGCAGCAATAACGCCAACCAACTGCTTGTCGATTCCCTTTACGGAAAAGGCCGTTGGACTAGCTACTGCAAACTCAATACCGTCTGGAGGCATGAACATAATCGGGTGTGAATACCCAAGGTTTAGCAGCAGGTTCTTGCCGCGCAATTCAACCTTGAAACCAACACCTTCTACTTGAAGCTTCTTTTCAAAACCGTTCGACACGCCTTCGACCATCCAGGCAATGTGTGCCCGTGTTAGACCATGTAGTGCACGAACCTTCTTCTCGTCGTTGGCTCTTTCGAAAACAAGCGTCGTGCCTTCTTGCTTAGGCGCAATGCGCTCGTCGAATCCAAATCGCAACTCGCCCTTGGGCCCCTTAACGGTGCACAGTCCGTCAGCAAACGTTACTTGAACGTTCTTCGGTACTTCAATGGGCTTTTTTCCTACGCGTGACATGTTTGATTTCTCCTACCAGATCGTGCACAGAATCTCGCCGCCAACGTTCTCTCGACGGGCTTGCTTGTCAGACATCACGCCACGTGGCGTCGAAATGATTGCCACCCCTAGACCATTGCGAACGCGTGGCAACTCGGTAACTCCTGCATAGACTCGGCGGCCTGGCTTGCTAACGCGCTTGATTTCGCGAATGACGGGCTGACCGAAGTAATACCGAAGCTTTACCTCTAGTGTTGGCTGCGGACCTTCCGTCCGCAATTGGTACCCTGCAATGAATCCCTGATCCTTCAAGATCTCCGCAATGGCTACCTTGAGCTTTGAACTGGGTACATCCAGTGACTTGTGCTTAGCCGCAGACGCATTACGGATGCGGGTAAGGAAGTCGGCGATGGTATCTGATACTGGCATGGTCGTGGTCGTTTGTTTCTGTTTGAAGGGGGCTTGGTATTACCAACTGGCCTTACGAACTCCAGGGATTTTGCCCTCGAGTGCGAGTTGACGGAACATATTGCGGCAGAGGCCATACTTGCGGTACACTCCGCGTCCACGTCCGGTCACCAAACAACGCTGGCGAATGCGCGTTGGCGAGCTGTTGCGTGGCAACTTTTGCAGACCTTCCATATCACCTGCTGCTTTGAGTTCGGCACGCTTTGCGGCGTACTTTTCGGCTAGGCGAATACGGCGTTGATTACGGGCAATGATGCTCTTCTTGGCCATGTGATATCCTTCTGGTCCTTAGTCTTTCTTACGGAATGGGAAACCGAACTCCTGCAACAAGGCGTGCGCTTCTTCATCGGTCTTGGCGCTGGTCACAAACGTGATGTCCATACCGGTAATGCGCGTTACCTTGTCTACGTCGATCTCTGGGAAAATGATCTGCTCCTTCACACCGAGTGTGTAGCTGCCACGACCGTCGAAACTCTTGTCAGAGAATCCGCGGAAGTCACGAATACGTGGAGCGGCAATGTTGATGAACCGATCAAGGAACTCATACATGTGTGCTCTGCGCAACGTAACACGTGCTCCAATGGGCATGCCTTCACGAAGCTTGAAGTTTGCAATGGACTTGCGTGCGCGAGTGATGGCCGGACGCTGTCCGCTGATCAACTCGAGCTCGTTTACAGCGCTCTGCAGTTGCTTGGTGTCTTGCGTTGCTCCGCCAGCACCGATGTTGATGGCAATCTTCTCGAGCTTTGGTACCTGCATGATGCTGCTGTAGTTGAACCGCTTCATCAACGCTGGTACTACTGTCTGATCGTAAAACTCTTTCAAGCGCGGGGCGACTGGTGCATCCGAGATGTCCTCCAGACGTGGCCCTTCTGGCTTGAAGTCAACTTTCTTCTGAACGGTCTTTGCCATGATTACAATTCCTCACCTGTGGTAACAGCAATACGCTTTACCGTTGTCTTGCCGTTTACGGTGGCACGTTCACGACGGATGCGCGTGGCATTGCCTTGCTTGTCTACCAACATCACGTTGGAGTAGTGCACTGGTGCCTCGATTTTCACAATGCCGCCGTTAGGGTAGCGCTGCGATGGACGCATGGCCTTTGAACGCATGTTCACGCCTTCAACAAGCACGGTCATCTTGGTTGGAGATACCTGTAGTACCCGGCCAACCTGACCCTTCTGGTTTCCTGCGATCACCTTGACGGTGTCGCCCTTCTTGATGTTCATTTTCTTTGCCATTACAACACCTCGGGGGCAAGAGAGACGATCTTCATGAAGCTCTTCTCGCGTAACTCACGTGCAACCGGTCCAAAGATGCGGGTGCCCCGTGGGTCGTTGTTGTTGTTGATTACCACGGCAGCATTCTCGTCGAAACGGATGTACGATCCGTCCCTACGGCGTACCTCTTTCTTGGTACGCACTACCACGGCCTTGACTACTTCCCCTTTCTTTACCGCACCCTGGGGAAGGGCTGCCTTCACAGAACATACCACGATGTCTCCCACCGAGGCATATCGCTTCCCATGACCGCCGAGCACACGGATGCAACGCAGTCTGCGTGCTCCACTATTGTCGGCTACAACGAGGTTGGTTTCTTCCTGAATCATTGCTTTTTCCTTACTGAGCGCGATCCACAATTTCCAGAAGCATCCAGCGCTTGCGTGCGCTGAGTGGACGGGATTCGATCACCCGCACAGTGTCACCGATGTTACAGTCGTTATTCTCGTCGTGTGCCATCACCTTCTTGGTTTGCTTGAAGTAACGCTTGTAAATAGGGTGCGCTACCTGACGCTCGATGCTCACAACGATGGTTTTGTTTGCTTTGTTACTAACTACCTTGCCAGTACGGATCTTCTTACCGCCGGTTGCCCCTGACTCTGCTTGTTTGTTTGGAGTGTCTGTCATGTCGATGATCCGAATCAGTTTGTCTTCTTGCGGAGTGTTAGAATGGTTTCCATACGTGCGATGTCCTTACGCATGGTCTTGATGCTCGAGGTGTCGTGAAGCTGACCCAGCGTGTTCTGGAATCGGAGTCTTACGATGCTCTCGCGGCTTTCCTTGAGGAAGCTTTCGATTTCTTCTGTTGTCAGACTCTGCAAGTCTGCTGCTTTACGCGCCTTCATGGTTTCCTCCCAAATCAACACGGGTAACGAACTTGCACTTGATTGGCAACTTGTGCGATGCAAGACGTACTGCTTCCTTTGCTCTCTCTTCCGATACTCCATCAATCTCGAACATTACACGTCCGGCCTTGACTACGGCTACCCAGAACTCTGGATTACCCTTACCAGATCCCATTCGGGTCTCTGCCGGCTTCTTCGTTACTGGCTTGTCTGGATAAATGCGAATCCAAACCTTACCGTCACGACGGAGATAACGGTTGATGGCAATACGAGCCGACTCGATCTGACGGTTCGTTATCCATGCCCCCTCCAATGCCTTGAGTCCAAAGGATCCAAATGCAACGGTGGAGCCGCGATATGCCTTCCCGCGGCGACGGCCACGTTGGGTCTTACGATGTTTTACTCTCTTAGGGATGAGCATTGTCTAGTCCTGAACGGCTGTTCGTATTAGTCCTTTTGCTGTTGCTTGCCAATGACGTCGCCACGGCAAATCCAAACCTTAACACCAATGGATCCGTACACGGTTTCGGCACGGCCTTGTGCGTAATCAATGTCTGAACGAAGTGTGTGCAGAGGTACACGACCTTCCTTGTACTGCTCGGTACGGCTCATGTCTGCACCACCGAGTCGACCGGAACACATCACACGTACACCCTCTGCTCCAACCCGCATGGTGCTGCTTACGGCATTCTTCATTGCACGACGGAACGAGATACGTCCTTCAAGCTGCGAAGCAATGTTGTCGGCTACCAACTGCGCATCAAGCTCTGGTCGCTTGATCTCACTGATGAGAATCTTCACATCCTTACGAGTGATCTTGCGCAACTCTTCTTCAAGCTGTGCAATGTCCTTGCCTGAACGGCCAATGATCACACCTGGACGTGAGGTGGTAATCGTGATGCGTACCTGCTTTGCTGTGCGCTCCACAATCACACGGGATACCCCCGCCTTCTTGAGTCGGCTCTTGAGGTAGTTGCGAACCATCAGGTCTTCCTGAAGCTTCTCTGCTACGTTCTTCTCATCGAACCAGTTGGCATCCCACTGACGGATGATGCCAAGACGCATGCCAATTGGATTGGTCTTCTGACCCACGGGAATCCTTGCCTTACTGTGGAGTTGAAACGACAATTGTGAGATGATGCGACCGCTTGCGAATACGGTACGCTCTGCCTTGAGGTGCGGGCGAAATACGCTTCATCGTTGCACCTGGATCTACGAATGCTTCCTTGACGCGAATGGTCTCGGGATCGACTTCCGGATGCGGACGTGTGAGATTGCTAATGGCAGACTTCAACGTCTGCTCTGCAACCTTCGCTGCTGCCTTGTCGGCAAACTTCAGAATAGCCAGAGCTTCTTGCGCAGACTTGCCTCTGATCAGATCGATCACCAGGCGCATCTTGCGCGGCGAAGAACGTGTGTGGCGCTTTATTGCTCGTGCTTCCATGATGTTCCTTACTTCTTGCCCGTCTTTAAATCCTTGCGGTTGCCGCTGTGACCACGATAGGTGCGCGTTGGTGCAAACTCACCAAGCTTGTGACCAACCATGTTCTCAGTTACATACACAGGGATGAACTTGTTGCCGTTGTGCACAGCAAACGTGTGCCCAACAAAATCAGGAGCGATGGTCGATGCACGACTCCAGGTCTTGACTACGGTCTTCTTGCTGGCTTCGTTAAGTGCAATCACCTTCTTCATCAGCTTTACGCTGATAAACGGCTCTTTTTTAAGTGAACGTGGCATCTAGTTTCTTCTCCTGCTTATGCGTTGCGTCTGCGAATAATCATGCTGCTTGACGCTTTCTTGTTCTTGCGTGTCTTGTAGCCCTTGGCAAGCTGTCCCCAAGGTGAGCGTGGATGACGGCGACCACCACCGGATTTGGACTTGCCTTCACCACCACCCATTGGGTGATCGATCGGGTTCATGGCCATACCACGGGTCTGTGGACGTACACCAAGCCAACGACGGCGGCCGGCCTTGCCAAGCTGAATGTTTTCGTGCGTTGTGTTGCTCACAGTTCCCAACGTGGCTAAACAGTCGGCTGGTACCATGCGAATCTCACCTGAAGGGAGCTTCAACTGGGCCTTGCCGTTGTCAATACCTACGAACTGTGCCTGCGTACCGGCAGAGCGTACCATCTGGCCACCCTTGCCTGGCTTCATCTCGATGTTGTGTACAACCATACCGACAGGGATGTTGCGGAGTGGCAAGGCATTGCCGTCACGCAACTCTGCTCCTGCTCCGCTCATCAACTTGTCACCGACCTTGATCTTGTCTGGTGCAAGGATGTACCGCTTCTCGCCATCTGCATACTGAAGCAGTGCAATGCGACATGTGCGGTTTGGATCGTACTCGATGGTCTGGACGGTTGCTTCAACACCATGCTTGTTACGCTTGAAGTCGATCCGACGATACATGCGCTTATGTCCACCACCACGGTGACGTGAGGTGATACGGCCGGTATTGTTACGTCCGCCTGACTTCTTCAATGGCTCCAGCAATGACTTCTCTGGCTTCGAAGTGGTAATCTCTTCGAAGGTGCTGATGCTGTAGTAGCGGGTGCCGGGTGTTATGGGTTTTAAACTGCGGGTGCTCATTTACTTGCTCCGTGATCAATGCTGCCTGCAGGGTGCAGAGGAGTTACTCCTCGCCACCCTCGCCGGCAACGATGTCGATCGTCTGTCCTTCTTTCAGGGTGATGTAGGCCTTCTTCTTGAGATTCGTCCTTCCTTGCTGAATGCCCTTGCGGGTAAAGCGACGACGAACCTTGCCCTTGAGGCGTACGGTGCGGATGCTAACCACGTCGACTTCGAACATGGTCTGCACGGCTTCGCGAATCTGAATCTTGTTTGCGTTTGGGTCTACTTCAAACACGTACTGGCTGGCTGCGTTGAGCTTCGATGCCTTTTCCGTGATGATGGGTCTGCGTAGTACGGTAATCACTGTGCTCCTCCTTGCTCATCGGCACCAAAGCTGCGAACGATGGTGTCCAAAGCACTCTTGAAGATGAGCAGCTTGCCGTGATTCAAAACGTCATATGCCGAAATCTTGTCGGCCGGGAAGGTGGTTACTCCTGCAATGTTCCGAGCCGATAGCACGAATGTGCGGTTTGACTCTGGAAGCAGAACGAGCACCTTGCTGTTGTCAAGCTTGAGCGACTTCAAGACGTTGGCTACTTCCTTGGTCTTTGGTGCGCCTACGGTAAAGTCTTCGACTACGACAACGTTGTTCTCCTGAGCACGCAAGGCAAGGGCTGACTTTCTGGCCAGACGCTTGACCTTGACCGGCAGCTCAAGGTTGTGCGAAAATGGATGTGGTCCATGAATGGTACCACCGCCTGGCAACAAGGGCGAACGGCTCGAGCCACGACGTGCTCCACCGGTTCCCTTTTGCTTGAATGGCTTCTTGCCACCACCACGCACTTCGGAACGAGTCTTTGTCTTATGCGTTCCTTGACGCTGATTGGTCAAGTATACCCGAATGGCCATGTGCATGGCATGTTCGTTCGGTTCGATGCCAAAGACCGATGCTGGTAACTCTACCGAGCCAGCCTTCGCACCGTCCTTTGTATGTAGATCCACTGTCATGATCAGCGCCCTAGAGCTTTACGATTTCTACCAAGGAGTTCATTGCACCTGGAATGCTGCCCTGAATAACAAGGAGATTGTCGGCAGGATGCACTTGAAGTACCTTGAGGTTGCGGACCGTGATGCGCGTGCCGCCCATGCGACCAGCCATCCGAAGGCCCTTGAATACACGTGATGGATATGATGAAGATCCGATGGAACCAGGGGCACGTGGACGGTCGCTCTGACCGTGGGTCGACATGCCTACACCGCCGAAGTGGTGACGGCGAACGACGCCTTGAAAACCCTTGCCCTTGCTGGTTGCAGAGACCTTGATGGTGTCGCCTTCGGTAAAGTTCTCTACCGTGAGTACGTCACCGGCTTGTACTTTGTCTACAAGCTGCTTGAATTCCTTAAGATGGCGCGTAGGGGCAACATTGTGCTTGGCAAAATGGCCACCCTGTGGCTTGATCACCTTGCGCTCTGGAAGTGTTTCGAAACCGATCTGCACTGAATCGTAACCGTCGGTCTCTTTGGTTTTGATTTGCACGACTGGACATGGTCCTGCCTCGATAACAGTACACGGAACAAAGTTTCCGTCTTCTGTATAGATGCTCGTCATGCCAAGTTTGCGTCCAAGAATAGCACTCATGTCCGTGTCCTTATACCTTCACTTCCACATCTACACCGGCAGGCAACTCCAAGCGCATGAGAGCGTCGATGGTCTTCTGCGTTGAACTGAAGATGTCAATTAAGCGCTTGTGAATACGTGCTTCAAACTGCTCACGGCTCTTCTTGTCTACGTGGGGTGAGCGTAGAACGGTATAGATGGAGCGCTCCGTGGGTAGCGGAATTGGTCCGCTAATCACTGCACCTGTCTGCTTTACCGTACGCACAATCCTGTCTGCCGAACGATCAATGAGATTATGATCGTAAGAGCGAAGCTTGATGCGAATCCTTTGCGTTGCCACTCGTCTGATCTCCGATGGAGGAATTAATGGAGATGGAAAACGAGGGAAGGATCACTTCCCTCGTTCTTCAATTGCTAATTACTGTTACTCGATTACTGCCGTTACTACACCAGCACCTACCGTGCGACCGCCTTCGCGAATGGCGAAGCGCAAGCCGGCATCCATAGCTACTGGGGTGATAAGTTCAACTTCGAGGTTGTCGACGTTGTCACCAGGCATGATCATTTCCATGCCGCCTGGCAGGTTAAGAACACCGGTAACGTCGGTCGTACGGAAGTAGAACTGTGGACGGTATCCGTTGAAGAATGGGGTGTGACGTCCGCCCTCTTCCTTGGTCAGCACGTATGCCTGTGCCTTGAACTTGTGGTGTGGGGTGATCGAACCTGGCTTGGCGATAACCATGCCGCGCTCGAGTTCTTCCTTGTCTACACCGCGAAGCAAGAGACCTACGTTGTCACCTGCACGACCTTCGTCGAGCAGCTTGCGGAACATTTCGATACCGGTTACCGTGCTCTTCTTGTGCAAGCCGAAACCTACGATTTCAACTTCTTCGTTAACCTTGACGATACCGCGCTCGATACGGCCTGTACCTACGGTACCGCGACCTGTGATCGAGAACACGTCTTCAACTGGCATCAGGAATGGACGGTCTACGTCACGCTCTGGCGTTGGGATGTAGGCGTCTACAGCATCCATGAGCTTGAAGATGCACTGCATGTCTGGATGGCTTGCGTCTTGGCCGCTCGAAGCTGCATCAAGTGCCTTGAGAGCAGAACCTGGGATGATTGGAATCTCGTCGCCAGGGAATTCATACTTGCTCAGGAGTTCACGGATTTCAAGTTCAACAAGCTCGACCAACTCTGGGTCGGCAATGTCAACCTTGTTCATGAAGACCACGATACGTGGTACACCTACCTGACGAGCAAGTAGAATGTGCTCGCGGGTCTGTGGCATTGGACCGTCCGTGGCTGCCACTACAAGAATGGCTCCGTCCATCTGTGCAGCACCGGTGATCATGTTCTTCACATAGTCGGCGTGACCTGGACAGTCAACGTGTGCATAGTGACGGTTTTCGGTCTCATACTCTACGTGTGCTGTAGCAATCGTGATTCCACGTGCTTTCTCTTCTGGAGCGTTATCGATCGAATCGAATGAACGCTTTTCAGCAAGGCCCTTAGCGGCCAGCGACATCGTGATAGCGGCCGTAAGCGTGGTCTTGCCATGGTCTACGTGGCCGATTGTGCCAACGTTAACGTGCGGCTTATTCCGCTCAAATTTTTCCTTGGCCATGGTGCAAACTCCTAGGGTTGCGGTACGTGTAATTGTTAAGTAGTGTGCGTTTTAAGCGTTTTTCTGCGTCGATTATGTGCTGGTTTCAGCGTTGAAATCGAGACAGAAAACAAAGCTACGGAAAATCTTTCGAAATCCAATGCTGTGTTTGGAGGGAAATGTGCGGTTTTTGCGGAACTGTGGCGTTGCCGTGCTAAGCGTCTTTCGTGCTCAGAGCGTGTGGTGACTAGCACTACTCGCGTCTAGCGGCTGGCTGGCTCGTACCGACTGAACTTCATGGTGTATGAAGCTCGTCCCTGGGTTATCGAGCGCAGCTGGGTAACGTACCCGAACAACTTCGATAATGGTACCAGGGCGGTAACCACCTGGAGGATGTCTCGGGTTTGAATACCTTCGATCCTCCCCATCCTTGCACTGAGATCAGCAATAACATCGCCGACGTATTCTTCTGGCGTCACCACATCAACTTCGAAGACGGGTTCCATGAGCATAGGACTAGCCTTGCGCACGGCTTCTCGTGCTGCGATCGATGCTGCAACGGCATAGGCCGTTTCGGTGGCATCCTCTTCGTTATACGCCGCATCGGTCAGGACTGCCATAATATCAATCATGGGGTATCCTGCGACGGGACCTACCTTGAGGGCTTCCAAAGCCCCCTTCATGACGCTCTTCGCGTACGGCTCTGGAAGTGCCTCTTCACTGAGTTCATTCTTGAACTCGAGACCTTTTCCAGCGTCGTTCGGACGAACTTCTACCGTTACTTGTCCGAATTGGTTCTTCCCTGCTATGCTGCGAACAAATTCGCCAAACCCGCTAGCTGGGGAAGAGACCGTTTCTCGAAAGGCTACCTGGGGTTTTCCAACCTTGACAGGTACGTTAAACTCTCTGTTCAGGCGGTCGGCAAGAATTTCAAGATGAAGCTCGCCAACACCGCTGATGATGATCTGCCCGGTCTCTGGATCGGTGAAGAACCTAAAGGTCGGGTCTTCGTCCATGAGCCGCTGCAGGGCATCGAGGAGCCGATCCTGATCGGCTAGGGTCCGCACCTCGATGGCCTGATTGATCACAGGTTCTGCAAACTGAATGGGCTCAAGCAAAATGGGATGCTTGGCCTCGGCTAACGTATCGCCTGTTCTGGTAAACCGTAGTCCTGGAATTGCAATGATGTCGCCAGCAAACACCTCGTCCAACTCTTCCCGCTTGTTGGCAGACATGCGAAGGATCTTTCCTACTCTCTCCTTCTTGTCCTGTCCAACGTTCAGCACCTGCATGCCGGTCTTGAGGGTGCCGGAGTAGATGCGGACGAAGGTGAGACGGCCTACGAAGGGATCGGTGAGTACCTTGAAGGCAAGTCCGCTAAAGGGGGCATCGTCGGCTGGTGGCCTGGTCTCTTCCTTGTCGGGGTTGCTCACGTTATGTCCGTGAACATGGCCTACGTCAAGGGGCGATGGCAGGTAGGCGATGACGGCATCAAGTAACTGCTGTACGCCTTTATTCCTGAGCGACGACCCGCATAACACGGGGTTGATGTGGCTGTGAAGGGTGGCATGCCGTAAGGCGCGGACAAGTTCTGCTTCGTTGATCTGCTCGCCTGCCAGATATCGCTCCAGTAGAGAGTCATCGACTTCGACGATGGCCTCGACCATGGTCTCACGTGCCTGCTTGGCTTCGGCAACCAACTCGTCGGGAATGGCTACGATTTCAAAGACGCTTCCGTCCTCCTGATCAAACCGTATTGCCTGCATCCGCACAAGGTCAACGACGCCTTCAAATTCTGCTTCACTGCCCCATGGTATCTGGATGGCCACGGGTCTAGCTCCAAGGCGACTCTTCATCATCTCGAGTACTCGTTGGAAATTGGCTCCAGGCCTGTCCATCTTGTTCACAAACGCAATGCGGGGAACCTGATACTCATTGGCTTGGTGCCATACGGTCTCGCTCTGCGGCTCTACGCCGGCGACGGCACAGAAGAGGGCGATGGACCCGTCCAGAACGCGCAACGAGCGCTGTACTTCGGCGGTAAAGTCTACGTGCCCCGGTGTGTCGATGATGTTGATGACGTGATCGTGCCACTGACAGCTGACGGCTGCCGAGGTAATCGTAATACCTCGTTCCTTCTCTTGCTCCATGTAGTCCGTAAAGGCCGTGCCTTCATGAACTTCACCCATGCGATGCAAGACTCCAGTGTAGTACAGTATCCGCTCCGTAGTTGTAGTCTTACCAGCATCGATGTGTGCCATGATGCCGATGTTTCTCACGTGGTCTATAGCGACGGTGCGGGACATGTACTGTCGGTCAATAAAACGCCAGGTGTGTCAAAGAACGTGCTGGTACCTTACCAGCGGAAATGTGAGAAGGCACGGTTGGCATCAGCCATGCGGTGCATTTCGTCGCGCCGCCTGATTGCTCCACCTTCGCCTGCTGCTGCAGCCATGATTTCATTGGCCAACTTGCTGGCCATGGTACGCTCACGGCGTTCACTTGCAAACTTCTTGATCCAACGGATGGCAAGGGCAATACGACGCTCTTCACGTACCTCCATCGGTACCTGATACGTTGCACCGCCTACCCTGCGTGGACGGATTTCGATTGATGGTCCAACATTCTGCATGGCCTTGCGGAATACCTCCAATGGGTCTTCCTTCGTCTTGTCGGCCACAATGCTGAAAGCCTCATAAACGATTGACCGAGCGGTGGCCTTCTTGCCTTGCTCCATGATGTTGTTGACGAATTTGGCCAACGTCACATCGTTGTACCGTGGATCCGCCATTGTTCTACGTTTGTCTGAACGTTTCTTACGCATGGTGTTTTCCCTTTACTTCTTGCCCTTACCTGCTGCTGGTGCTGCACCGGCCTTCGGCTTCTTGGCACCGTACTTGGACCGACCCTGCATGCGCTTGGCTACGCCCTGCGTGTCGGCTGCACCACGAACAATGTGATAACGCACACCCGGTAGGTCCTTCACACGACCACCGCGAATGATCACGATGCTGTGCTCCTGCAGGTTGTGGCCTTCCCCCGGAATGTATGCCGATACCTCGATGCCGTTCGACAACCGCACACGGGCTACCTTGCGGAGCGCTGAGTTTGGCTTCTTAGGCGTGGTAGTGTACACGCGGGTACATACCCCACGCTTTTGTGGACAGCTCTGGAGCGCCGGAGACTTACTCTTCTCCGTTACTACCTTGCGTCCATTGCGGACAAGTTGGCTAATCGTTGGCATTCGTCAGGGCCTGCGGTAAATCAGGTAATTCAGTTTGTAGACAGATAATGGCACGAAGGACACCTCCGCACCAGTAGAGCCAGCAAAAATAAGCGCTGAAGGTATTTCTTGCAAATGGGGTGTGGGAGGGGGCTAGGGAGTGCACGTCTGTGTCACCTTGGTAACTCGATGTTGTCGGTTCAGTCTAAGTACGTGGGTTACATCAAGGATACAATTGGATATTGTACCGACGCCGTAGTTAGTTAGGCGCTAACGGCAGTGAGTCAACAATGCATATTCGGCGCACGGCAATATCGTACTACGTCCGGCGATGGCGTGGAATCACGGTGTTATAGCCAATCCTCAAGAGCTGGGCCTCATCGCTCCTTAACTGTGCCAATTTACTGTTGTTTGCATTAACGGGACAGACTTCGTGGTGTATCGTTATCATCGGATGACGTGCAGACTTCGCGACTCTACATGCCCCCTATTCCTGACAACAAGTAGGTAGCTGCCATTGGGAACATCACTTAGGTCTGCGTTGAGCGACATACTGAGTTGATCTGGTCGCCAAGATTCTGTTATTGGGATCGAAAGCATCTCGCGACCAAGCATGTCAACTATCGTAAGGCGGGTTCCATTCAGGTCGGCACTGACATTCTTGCCTAGCGTGACCGTAACCGCATTGGAACAGGGGTTGGGATACACAGTTTGAAAAAACACATGGCTGACTGCGAGATCTTCTACACTAGTCTGAACAGGTTTGGGTATGAGTGCCAATCTGCGCGAACTAAGCGCCACGAGTATAGAATCGTGATATGTGCCGACCACAATACGCTGTAGATCAGGTAACACCCCCAGCAACTTGGTGGCGTATCGGTTTATTGCTCCTGTTCTAGGGGAGAAGGTCCATAAAGTGTCGCCCGTAAACATTACAGCCAGATCTTCAGACAGAACTATCGGCACCATGTACTTAATCCGTTCATCACTAGAAAAATCTACAACGCGATTCTCTAACGTCTCCAAGTTCAGAGTGACCATCCCGACAACGAATTGGTAGTTGGAACTTACTCTGGTGAACACAAGATTGTTGCCAAACACACCCGAAAACTGCAATGGATCTTCCATATTCTCGGGCAATGGTAGCTCCTTAAGCTCGAGCCCGTTTGGAACCCTCTCGGCAAGTAACACTCTCCCTGTGATTTCCTGCACAATGACCTTGTTGGGGTCACCTGTGGGAATGATCGGATTCTTCAGGTATATGTTTGCCGAAGCCGAGTCTTTGATGCATCCATTGGGTGAGACTACGCTTACTTGATTGGAACCGATGGTCCATACACTTGTGTCACCAGAGTACACCCAACCTGTAGAAACAACGTTTGGTCCAACCTCGCAACTATTCAAGAGCTCGCCGGCTTTGCTGACGGTGTGAAGCTTGTTCGACTCTGCCACTACATAACCAGCCCCGAGGTTCGCAGCGAATGAGCATGCCGCAACCTTGTCAGCGAACTTCACTGTGGTGCTGCTTTCCCACTTCCTCACGTCATCTGAAGAGGCAACAGTTAGTGATGAGTCTTCGTTTGACCGACCGGTTGTGATGATACCCGTCAAGTCAACCTGCAACGACCCCCACGCTCCAAAAGAACTCTCTTTGCGTTTAGCTTCGTGGATGATAGTACTGGAATCGCTAAGCCGATAATAGCCGTGCCGTCCAGCTATAATGGCCTTATCACCGCTCATTGCAATCTGTTGAACATTGCTATTGGACTTTATCTGCAAGTCGTAACTATCCTCAAACTGACCTGATTGAATGTCATATCTGATGATGTAGTGTTTGTCAGCTTCACCAACTGCCGAGGAACCGTGCATGACTAGTTGAGCTTGGTTGCCGTCTACGCAAACGTCAGAAACCGTCACTCGCGTTGACGGCTTTGCTGTGAAATCATTCAAGACAAAGTCGGGTCGCCAAATCATGCCTATGAGGTTGTGATCAAACAGCGCACATCGGGAGTATTGCGTCAACAAAACCAGGTTGCCGAGCGGCACAATACTCTGTACTGGGTCCTGACCTGCATATGCACTATCCAGCTTTACATAGGCATCACCTTCACGAACGTAACGATAGACGGTCCCAAGTGTCGTTCCAATTATAATCGTATCACTGTGCCGGCACATCAGCGCTGTTACGTTGCTCGGAATGTCTATGAAAGAGAGCTCTCTCTCATTGCCTTTGGCAACTTCAATCTCTGATACTCCGAAGGTTCCACTTACTAGGGCTTTGCCAGACAGTAGCACGGCATCGGTATAGTTCCGACTGGTATTGCCTAATCGCGCAACGTTCCTCAGCGAATCGACCTTGTACAACGATCCATCCTCGCACAAGGCGAGGATGGATGCTGACGAGTCATCAATCATGAGTTTACGTATCCACGACCTGAGAGGAAGTTGCGCAATAAGAACTTCTTCTCCCGTTTGCATGTCCATTGCCGTTATGCGACCGTCTTCGCGACCAACGACCCAATGATTGTCGACTCGCTGAACATCCACAATCTCAACTACTGAGTCGACTACCGGAATCCACGATTCGACGGCTATTGTGTCGATCACTTTAGCTTCTGCACCGTAGGTCAGCAGCACCAGAAAAAGCAGAGCTGCGGTCAGCTCAATACTCACAATACGACAGCTACGCATAACACCTCCGACGTTACTTCCAGAAACCAAACATATTACGGTTGATATCGCATTGGACTACATGCTGGTATTGTACAACCGGTAGGCGGACATGGTCCAGGGCTAACAGTGCTTTCACAATCAAAGTACAACACGGGTATTCCTTCGTTGCACGGATCGTTTTCTTGTGAAACACAAGCATGACAGGTTTGCGAACACAGGTTTTCTGCACACGGGAACCAGGTCCGTACCTTGACATTCTGAAGCACTCCGTTCACTTCTCGCTGTTCAAACATTTCCACGTAGGTTCCACAGGATCCAGCAAACTTTTGAACAGTCCAAGCAATCATATTGGGGCAGTTTGGTATAGTTCCACCTCCAGGAGCCACAATTGGAAACTGCTCCAGGATAATTATCTCGACACCACGGTTGATAACGTCACCTAGGATACTCGAAGGTGTCCCTGGTGAAAGATCCCAGCAGTCACCTACCAATGCTATTCCGGTAACATTGATTTTTCCTGCTTTTATACAAGCGTAGATTTCAGCTTCGCAGCATGAACCGTTCCAACCATACTTGAAGGTTCTAACCACCTGCGTCCATGTTGCGTCGGGACAAGGTGGAGGTGTCACCGCCCAAACGGCAGTAGGCGATAAAATGAACGTGCTCAATGACACTACACCAACAAGTACAATACGTCCAATCGGCTCAGCTAGACAACTGAGCCAGGTATTGATTCTTCGTTTCATAATTGAATTTCAATCCTAAGCGTGGAAGAAAGTGTTACGACTCAGGCCTGAATCAACGTAAATCTACGTAATGGGGGGGGGGGGAGAAGAGTATTTTTTGAGTTTGCCTGTCTCGCCCGCCCAAAGAGTAAATGCTCGCCTCGTGGTCCTCAGAATCACCTGCCTTTCCTCATACAAATGTACTGCTGTCTGCCATTGGTCTACGCCCACTCACCACCCTCCCACTATAACAACCACCACCAACACAA
>JAGFIZ010000117.1 GCA_024103135.1 Bradyrhizobiaceae bacterium
TGTGCGAGTGTGTGTGAGTGCGTGTGCTAATGTGTGCGCGAGCGAGCGTGAGTGAGTGTGTGCGCGTGAGGGTGTGCAACTGCGAACGGGTTGACATGACTGTGCGAGTTGACGCGAGTGTAGGCGCTTGTGCTAATGCGTGCGAGCGAGCGAGTGCGCGTGAGGGTGTGTGAGCGTGCATGTGCAAGCGAGCGTGTGCGCCTGAGGGTGTGTGCGCATGCGAATGTGTGGATGCGTGTGCGTGCGTGTGAGCAAATGCGAACAGGTTGACGCGAGTGTGAGAGTTGATGCGAGTGTTCAAGGGTCCAGGCGAGTGGACGAGAGTGTAGGCGCGTGTGCTAAAGCGTGCGATTGTGCATGTGCGAGCGTGCGTGCATGCGAGCATGCGCATGTGAGTGCGTGCTCGTGTGAATACGAGTGTGCGAGTTCACGCCAGTTGTTCGCAGGCTGACGAGTGCGTGGAGGGTTGTGACTGTAGCTGTGAGCTAGTCTGCGCTAGACATTCACGTCGACGGTGTGGGGGAAGGTGGAATGTGCGGATTGCTGACCTTCAAGCAAGTAGTCCAACACATCCGTTGCGGAGTACGAGGTGCGCCCGTTGAGGAAGAGTCCGAGATCGCGTGCTTGATCACCGGCGGTGATGATGGGTGGTTCAAGAGAGCCGTCACGGCGGACCTGTTCGTGGCCTGTGGTCGACATCAAGCCGTTGCACAAGCACTTGCGGCCAACAGTGTCTTCGATGTTGCCACCCTTGGCGACGTAGGTCGCAACCGGTTCGGCGGGACATCGGTGGGCAATGCGTCCGTCGGGTAGTTTGTAGGGTGTGCGCAGGTAGCCAAGATCACATCGACGTTTCCGCTCCGGTGGAGAAGCCTCGCCATTGTTGAAGTCGACAATCTTGAACGGATATCCCGTCGGTGAGGCAAGCGGATCGGTGAACACCGTAAGCGTTCCGGCATTCGCTGCATCAATGGCTTTTTGTTTGAGTACCGGATCCATCCCCGATTCATTGCTGAAGGCCATGAGCGTACCAATCTGAATGCCTGCTGCTCCATTATCGAGAGCATGTTGGAGCGACTCAGGACTCCCTGCGCTACCAGCAATCCAGAAGGGAAGACCCAACTCCTTCAGTGCTGCAAGATCCACAAGATCCCTGTCCGTGTAGATCGGTTCGCCCTCGGCGCTAAGCTGGACGTCGCCACGTGGGGGCGCGTTATGTCCGCCTGCCGTATATCCCTCCACCACAAAACCATCGAGTCTGCCCGTCGAACGTCGGTGCAACATCGTTGCAAGAGAGTTCGCCGAGATGATGGCGTAGAAGTCAGGTCGATGCAATGGTCGTGCACAGAGTAACTCATCCGCATGACGCCGAGGATCAAAGTGCAGATCGACTACTTCGCCCCTTTCCAAACCCAGCACATCAAGTCGCAGCGAAACAGGTGAGTGTGTGGCAAGTCCATCGAGCACACCGGGGATCTCGCGCGGAATGCCAGCGCCCATGATCACCACATCCACGTCAGCCAGCATCGCACCGTAGAGCGACGCCATCGTAGGCAGTTGCACCTTCGTCAGCAGGTTAATGCCCACGCGCCCATCGTGTCCGCTCTTCGCCAGCCACACCTCCGCAAACGTCGCCGCCATGATCAGCTCTTCCCGCTCCTTCGTCATCGGCACCTGCATCATTTTCAAGGAGCGGTAGGGGGCTTTGTAGTCGCGTCCACCCTTACGGTAGTGATCGCCAAGAATCCGTTCAGCAGCGTGAGCGATCGGGAAGTGTTCCAGTGCTCTCCGCACATGTCCACCAGGATCGCCATCCTCCAGCACCCGTGCCATTAGTGCATCGGAGGCCGTGCCACTTACCACGCCAAGCTGACCCGCCAGTGCTACAGCTCTAGCCAGTCGCCATCCAGAAATGCCAACGCCCATGCCGCCCTGGATGATTCGTGGTAGAAGTGTTGGTATCATTTCGTACAAAGATATCCTAAATATCGGCGAATGGTTTGGATGAGGCCTTATGAAGGACGTGAACAAGTTCTGTCGATCGTGTACACAAGACCTCTTGAAGGCACGTGCAAGTTCTGCCGATCGATAGCCGATCTTTGTTCAGAGCACTGGAATGGTGCAGCAATCGCAAATCCAAGGTGATGTAATCCAAGGTGATGTATTATGGCCGTGATCCATGCAACGAAGAAGCTCCTGGACCGCACGAAGAAGTGGGGAATCACGCATACACCAATCGAGCAGGTGCATGAGCGTGAAGCAGTGCTGTCGGACTGGTATGCGACGTATGAGATAATGTGCGGACAGCATGTTGTGGTGCTGATGAATGATCCAACATTGGTGACGTTGGTTGTTCCGTTAATGGAGTTCAAACATTCGCCACAGACAGCAATGCAAAAAGCACTTGCCTTGGTTCTCGAAGAATTCTCGATAACAGAAGATCTTAGCGACGCATTACTAGCAACCTGGGAGCAGGTGACCTTCACAACCACTAACAGTCGATCGTTACTCTCGCGATTGCGCATAGTACTTGACTACATCGCATGGAGACTTGAATGCCTGCGTACAACGGACAGGATCAACATCGAACTCCTAGCCGAACTGCACGGTTCAATAAAGGACGAAGACATGCCGCGCAAGGATTATCAGACGTCAGCCTACAGACTCTGTCGAGCATTGCAACTTGACTTGCCCGATTCCATCGTGAGCAGATCAACCATCAACGTACACATGGTATTGCAAGGTACTCAGCCACCCGTAAGCCGACTAGTCCAGTTACCCGCAACCACCGATCTTCTAGACCTTCACCTAGCCATTCAAACTTGTATGGAATGGCAGGACAAACATCTTCATCAGTTCATCATCAATAAGTCCGTTGTCCACGACGAGTTCAGCATCATGCTCCTGGATCTAGTCAAGCAAGGAGTTACTACGATCGACTACATCTATGACTTCGGCGACTACTGGCAACTAACACTCACGATAGGCGGACGCAACGATCGCAACGTGGGCTATGGCTCATACCACGTCTTACAAGCCGAGCATCCCGCACCACCCGAAGACGTCGGCGGGGTAGGGGGATTTGAACGCTTCCTCTCCATCATGTCCGATCCCTCACATCCAGACCACGCCGAAGCACGAGCCTGGTATGGTCGATCTTTCAATACCAATCATCCCGACCCCTACAGCATCAGTCAACGCCTCGGTCACGTGAGGGTGGATTGCGTGCGCAGACACATGCATGCAAGGAACAAGAGAGAGGAGTAGGATGGTAGGGGGCGATGTACGCGCAGACACTGTACACACAAACACTGTACACACAAACACTGTACACACAGACACTGAACACGCAGACACTGAACCCTGAACACTGTAAACACAGTTATGACCCACTCATCATCCTGCAGGTATTCATGCCTGTTGTAAACACGATCACGATCTAGTTCGTGCTACTAGCAGCAGTGACACATCTGGTTGGTGCTTTCAGGCAGAACGATCATCAAGCACGATCATCAAGCACGGTCGTCAGGAATGAACGATAAGTGTAGTGTCGCTGCATGCTGCGTGTAGTTTTGTTGAATCAACTAGCCAGATCAAGGATGTAACATGAGCGAGGCGAGAATGATTGCAGAGTCTGAACCAGTGTGGTTTGTAGGTGCGTGGTATGCCGATGGTGGTGACCAAACCAGTAGGTTCATTCGTGATGGCATTTGGGAGATCAATCAACCATCGCAGGCGGAGCGTGAATTGGTTCAGTCAATGGCACCAGGACAACGGATAGCGATCAAGTCGCTCTCGGTTAGAAAGAACGGATTACCGTTTGATAATCGCGGTAACAGTGTGTCGGTAATGACCATCAAGGCACGAGGAGTTATTACTGCAAACCCAGGTACGGGTCACAACATCACCGTGCAATGGGATGAAGGGTATCATGATCGTGAGTGGTTGTTCTGTACCTACAGAAAGACAATATGGTCCGTCAACCCTGGTGTCTGGACCACCGATGCATTGATTGATTTTACGTTTAACGATGCCAAGCAGGACATTGATCGGTTTAGGAATGCACCGTATTGGCAGGATCGTTTTGGTGATGGTGATGAACCTTTTACTCAGTTCGAGTGGACGGGATTCTTCACGGAGTTTGCTGAGAAGTTGTTACGCTTTGCCGACGACAGAGGTCCGCTTGTTGCAGAAATTCATCGCAACAAGAAAGAGTGGCTTGCAGAGAACATCGTAACTGATCAGTATGCCGACGGTACGTCAGGTCCAATGCAGGACATCTGTCCGTTTACCACCTTTGCTTTGATTTGTCGCGGTCTGACGTATGAAAACCGAACAAGGGTGGCAGGTTCCATGGGAAAGTTCCTCGGTGTGGAGACCCCAGCACCGAAGCGCTTTGACGGGATGCCTATTATGAACAACCAGAACGTTTGGTTTTTCTCGTATGCTAAGACTCGCAAACCGGACGACATCGACAACCTCTGGGCGGTCTTCAAGGCAGCGATGGCATTGAAGACAGAGGATACGGTAGAAAATCGAAACTCCTTTGTGCAAGCATACGATACGGCACTGAACGTTAGGAATGTTAAATGGAATTTGACTTTCGGACTGTACTGGGCATGCTCGCAGGACTTTTTATCACTGGATCAGTGGTGTCGCTCATACCTAGATCGCCTTGACCCTAAGCATCAGATAACGCTAGGAGGTAAACCACCCAGTGGTGCTGAGTACCTTGAGATTCTTGATAAACTTCGGCTACTCTTTACCTCCGATGATTTCCCCGTGCACAGCTTTCAGCAACTTTCTCTTGCAGCGTGGAGGGCAACCCAAAACACGGCGACGGATCAAGTCGAGAATGTCGACGGCGATGGTGACGGCGAGACTGGTGACGCCAGCATGAATGGGGAACAACAGTCCTTTTCAATCGAGGACATTATCGCTGAAGGATGCTTCCTCGGAAAGCAAGAGTTGGAAGACTTGCTAAGTCGACTACGTCAGAAGAAGAATGTCATTCTCCAGGGTCCACCCGGAACGGGAAAGACGTGGCTAGCTCGCCGTCTTGCCTTCGCTCTCATTGGTGCAAAAGATCAGCGACGTGTACGAGCTGTGCAGTTTCATCCTAACCTCTCGTATGAAGACTTCGTGCGCGGTTGGCGTCCAACGGCCGAGGGTCGCCTAGCCATAACCGACGGCATCTTTATGGAGGCCGTCAAGGCCGCCCATGCCAATCCTTCGGTGCCGCAAGTGGTAGTTATTGAAGAAATCAACAGAGGTAATCCAGCACAGATCTTTGGTGAGATGCTCACCTTGCTTGATGCTGATAAGCGCAATGAGTCCGAAGCGCTGGAACTTAGTTATCCCGACAGCAATGGAGAACGTAAGGTGTTCCTTCCGCCAAATCTCTATGTGATTGGCACGATGAACATTGCAGACCGCTCACTGGCCTTGGTCGACTTTGCGCTACGCAGACGTTTTGCCTTCGCTGACCTGCTACCCAACATCGACGCGACATGGCATCATTGGGTGGTTAGTCGCTGCGGGCTTAGTCCATCGCTAGCAAGTGCTATTCAACGTAAGATGAAAGAGCTCAACAACGTCATCTCTGCCGATAAACGACTAGGCAAACAATTCCAGGTTGGCCACAGCTATGTGACACCGACGTTCCATCTTGGGGGGGACGGAAAGCAGTGGTTCCATCAGGTTGTGAAGACAGAGCTCCAGCCACTTCTGCAAGAATATTGGTTTGATGATGCAGAGGCGGTGACTAAGGCGGTTGACAATCTCTTGAGTGAGCAGTGATAGACGCTGAAGCTCACGAACTGCTGATTTCTCAGAGTACCCAACGAATGGTGCGACGCATTCCTGTACGCAATCTCTGGTTGCTTATGTGGTATGCCTCCGACCTATTCCGCATGGTTGGCAGTAGCACGGTAAGATCAGAGACGGACGTTGATGATCTTCCTGATCTGGTAGCAGAGATCCTTGCCAGGGCCGTTGAACTACGTCAGCAACGTCAGCTAACTGTCGGGTATCGTGATCGTACTGCTGTGTTGAACAGGGTACGTGGACGTATTGAAATGCTTTCCACGGAACGTCACCAATTGTTATCCAGAGGTCAGGTTGCCTGCACGTTTAACGAACTCACGGCCGACACACCACGCAACCGATTTGTTAGAGGAGCACTAGCATCTGTTGCACAAATCGTTAAGGATCGTAGTCTAGCTCATCGTTGTCGGGCCCTCGCTAACGCATTTACCATGCAAGGTGTATCCACCGATGTCCCATCGCGGATGAAGATTAGCACTGAACGATTTGGTCGGCACGACTCGGCTGACAAGTTCATGGTAGCAGCTGCAAGGCTTGCCTTTGATCTGGCAATGCCCACGGAAGATGACGGCACACTCGACCTAGTCACGCCCGACCGCGAAGAACACTTTGTACGTCAACTCTTTGAGCGAGCTGTCGGCGGTTTCTATGATGTGGTCCTTAGTCCGTTGGGATGGAAGGTAACAACGGGAAGGTGGCTCGACTGGCAGATCACAAGTCAAACAGAGGGGATCAAGAACATCCTGCCGACCATGAAGACGGACATCATTGTCGATAAGCCCGATAAGGACTTCCACCTGGTTATCGACACGAAGTTCACTTCGGTTATCAAAAAAGGTCACTACCGACAGGAGACGTTACGCAGTGAAAACCTCTATCAGCTGTACACGTACATCATGTCGCAAACCGGAACGGAAGACCACGTTTGGAACCATGCATGTGGGATGTTACTGCATCCTTCCATAGGAGTCGATGCTGACGAGACTGTCGTCATTCAAGGTCATCCACTCCGCTTTGCAACGGTCGACCTCATGGGCACTCCATCAGAGATCAGGCAACAGTTACTGTCGTTCGTCAACATTGACAATTGGTTAGATGGATACTCGTAGCTTGGCATCAAACACTAGTTCAACAAAACAACCACCATGGCCATTCCCGGTTTTCAACAGATGTTTCTTCCACTACTGCAATTCATCGAGCAGCGGGGGGATGCGAAATCGATCGAGCTGCGCTCTGCAATTGCTGACCATTTTAACCTAACACAGGAGGATAGGGAGCAACTACTCCCAAGTGGTGCACAGTTGATGCTTAACAATCGAGTAGCGTGGGCATTGAGCTACCTCAAACAGGCAGGTCTGATCGAGTCACCTCAGCGATCCGTCTACCGAATCACCGAGAATGGTAGGGAAGTGGTCAATACTGCTCCTGCTGACGGCATCACGATCAAGTACCTCATGCAGTTCCCAGAGTTCGAGCGATTTAGGAAGGGTTCCCTGCAAGGCAAGCACGGCACTGCAGATGAGCCAGAAGCGGATTCGGCCGATGCTGGCACGCCCGAGGAAACGTTGAACATTGCGTACGAGCGACTTAAGTCGGCCCTCGCTTCTGAGCTCCTCTTGTTGTTAACAAAGGTCGATCCCTACCGCTTTGAACAGATTGTGGTCGATCTACTCTTTGCCATGGGTTACGGAGGTTCCCGAGCCGAGGCAGCGCAAGTAACCAAGAAGTCAAATGACGAAGGGATCGACGGCGTCATCAACCAGGATCGGTTAGGATTGGACATCGTCTATGTTCAGGCAAAACGTTGGCAGAACACCGTAGGTCGAAAAGAGATTCAAGCCTTCGTAGGTGCCTTGGCAGGCAAGCAAGCCAACAAAGGGATATTCATAACAACAAGCGACTATGCCAGTAGTGCTTACGACTATGCAGCAACAGTCGGACAGAAGGTCGTACTCATTGACGGACGTCGCCTCGCAAACCTGATGATCGAGTTTAATGTCGGTGTGTCCGCCCACGAGACCCTCTACATCAAGAAGATCGATGCCGACTACTTCGAGGCATAACACGTACGTCGGCATACACGTGTAACACCGTACATACGTTCGTATGCGCTTGATGCATGAGGAAATGTATCAATGCGCTTCCTCGCTGAGCAACTCCACTGAACAACTTCATTGAACAACTTCACAGAGCAACTTCTCCGAACAACAAAGCCCCCTTCCATGTCAGCCCAATTGCAAAACACGTCACACCACCCATCAAGCAGCGCAGTGTCCGCCATGCAGCGTAGGTTCCTCATCATTGCCGGCATGAGCGGGGCATTAGCTGTTGCCCTTGGAGCATTTGGCGCGCATGCCTTGAAGGCAAAGCTCACGCCATACAGTCTAGACATTTACCACACCGCCGTCCTCTACCACTTCATCCACACTCTGGCGTTGTTAGGTGTCGGCCTACTATTCCGTGCACCCTCGCGTTGGCTCACCATTGCCGGCTGGTGTTTCGTTTTCGGCATCGTCATCTTCTCCGGCTCGCTCTACATCCTGGCCATCACTGGCATCACCATGTTTGGCATGATTGTTCCGTTAGGGGGCTTAGGTTTCATCGGCGGATGGTTGAGCGTTATGATGGGGGCAATAGCTATAGGGAAGCAAGCCCCCTAACTTTACAGCGCTAGACAGCTACGTCGGTACAGGCAAGGTCCATGGGCCGGGAGTCTAGCAAACAGCAGTATGCGCATCTTCTCGCGTCTCTCACACCATAGCAGCATGTACATCTTTACCATACGCACACATTCACACCAAACACACACCACACAATGAAGACGCAGTATTACACAGCCACGACGCTTGACGGATTTCTTGCAACGCCGGACGACTCACTTGAGTGGTTGTTCGCCTTACCCAAGCCTGAGGGTAACACGTATGCGGATCTTATCGCCAACATCGGAGCGCTCGTCATGGGCTCGGCCACGTATGAGTGGGTGCTTGCCCATTCAGGCGAAGTCGAGGCCGAGACCGGATCATCGTGGCCATATCAGCAGCCAACGTTTGTCTTCTCGACCCGTGAGCAGAAGCTTATTCCCGGAGCCGACATCCGCATCGTCCAGGGCGACGTCCGACAGCACTTCCCCGACATCAAGTCAGCCGCTTCCAACAAGAACATCTGGATCGTCGGCGGAGGCGACCTAGCCGGTCAGTTCTACGACGCCCATCTTCTTGACGAGCTCATCCTCCACGTCGGCGCAGCCACACTCGGCACCGGCAAGCCCCTCTTCCCACGTCTCTCGCAGCGCGGCACCCTGCACATCACCTCCGTCCACCACCACGGTCCCGGCTTCGCCGAGATACGGGTTGAAGTGAAGAGGGAGGGGGCTGAAGAATGGGAGAGTAAATAGTGTTAGGGATGGGGGGGCATTACGAATGGTCGAATGCCAGTTGCTATAGAGGAGTTGATCTGTATTACTAGAATTCATGAGCTCTATCCCTAACACGGCGAGGCATCCGATGACTTTGCCAACACTAATTGAGATATTGGAGTGAAACTAGTGTCATCGTGATTCTGGTTGTGGAGCGAATGAGTCGTACATGGTTTTCTATATTGCGCAGCGAATGGCTGAGGTACGTCAGGTGTTGGTGTGGAGTGCCTTGGCACAACATTCTCGAGCTCTACATCTGTGAACGTATTGAGTGGGGAGTGTCCGAGTAAGATGGGACCGGTCTAACAGACGGCTACATTCGGTTGTCTATACTGTTAAATTCACATGCTTGCTGTCAGTCCCTTCACATGACATATTCAATACACTTTTGAACGTTGCTTTGTAGGGGATAGTACAGGTACAACGTGATATTGAAGAGAGAGGGATTGAATCAGTGGCCTCACACAAATATGATTTGCTCGTCGCCAAGTTGCGCGAGATCTTCCAGATCGACCGTCCGGAACTCGACTTCGGCATCTACCGCATCCTCAACGCCCGCGCGGGCGAGATCAACGACTACCTGCAAAACCGACTGGCTGAGAAGGTGCAGGCCGCCCTGTCCGCTGGCAGCGCCGCCAGCGCCCAGCAGTTGCAGACCGATCTGGACGAAGCGATCAAGCAGGCACAGGCGCTGGGCGCGAACCCCGACGACCTGCCCAAGGTCAAGGATTTACGCGCCCGGCTGAAGGATGCGACCGCAGGCAGCAGCGAACACGAGAACGCAGTGTTCTCGCACCTGCTGGCCTTTTTCTCCCGCTACTACGAGCAAGGCGACTTCATCAG
>JAGFIZ010000121.1 GCA_024103135.1 Bradyrhizobiaceae bacterium
TCGTTGGCTACGGCACCGTCAATCTGAAAGTTGTTGAATCTTGAGTTTACCCCTGCAACACTCACACCGCTCAGCCCGTCGCTGCCTGCTGTTTCCGTTGCCTGAGTGTAGGGATTCATTCTGGCAAAGTCCGTTATACTGCGGTTGATCGTGGGGGCTGCCGCAATCATGCTTTCGGTGATTACGCTGGACGATCCCTCCTTTGCTGCATCAAGTCCGCCACGTTCCGCAAGCACCATCACCGCTTCTGTCGTCCTTGAATCGGGCTCGAGTTCAACGTCGACAATCTGCGTCTCGGCTACCTCGACGGCGACATTGTTGATGGTTCTGGCTCTGTAGCCAACATGGGTAACGGTGACGGTGTAGGTACCTGGTCGGAGGCCACGTAGTGTGTACTTCCCACCTTTTCGGGTGTACACTCCGTAGGTTGCTCCTGTCTGAACGTGAGTTGCTTTGATGGTTGCGCCGGAAAGCGGTCGTGCGGCTGTGTTTTCGGTACTGACCTGCGATGTGGTGTCGACGGCTACGACCGTACCGGTGATGGTACCTGTAGTGACGCCTTGCGACCACATACAAATCGCACCAAGCATGAAGGCCAACAATGAACAAGCGAAGCGGACGTGCATAGGCATACAAGTTTTTGGGAAGCACAAATGTACATCCGATAATTTTGGGCGCCCGCACCAAACACCCACCAGGCCCCATCAAGTCCTCATGACTGTTCCACCTAGCATGAACCTGGCATCGCTGCTTGACCTTGTGTCGCAAGCAGAGTCAATGTCAGAAACCAACATCCTCCAGTCAGCCTTGTTCAGTCTCATGGGACGTCTACGTGCCACACGGGCATGCGTGCTTCGGGGTCACCACGGTGTGTGGTCGACGCAAGAGCCGCTGTGCAAGGGGGTGAGTCCATTTGAGTTAGACCAGTCTGACGTGACCTACTTGGAGAGTCTTGGTGGAGCGGGAACGGTGCATGAACTTGAGGCTGACGGTCGGCAGGGTAGACCGTCTGGTCTTACCGAACGAGGGTTCTCACTCCTGGTACCCTTGACGTCGCATGGGGACAGCCTTGGAGTGATAGCGATTGGAATGCTGATTGCACCTGATGATGGCAAGTTCGTGCAACAATACCTTGAGCTGGCTGGAATGCTTATTAGCATTGCCGTGGCTAACTCCAGGCATGTGGAGTCAATGCGCAAGGCCACAAAGGAGTTGGAAGCGCGGAATCTTCTTATCACGTCGCTCTACGAAAGTGCCCACGACTTCACACAGGGCAGAACGGATGCCGAGTTGTTCAAGATGCTCCAGTTCCGGTTGATGGGACAGCTGATGGTGAGCTCGTTCGTGGTCTATCTCAAACATGAGTACCATGGTGATGAAGTCATTGTAGTCCCTCGAAACACTCCTGAGCTCGAAGCTCTTTATCCCGACATTCTGGAATGCACGGAACCAACGATCGTTTCGGAGATGTCCGATGATCATCCACTAAAGGAGCGACTCAAGGCTGTAAATCTGGCCATGCTCGCACCATTCACCTTGCATGGAGAGTGTGTCGGGATTCTTGCAATACGACCAAAGCTTAGTGGGCAGGAATTCACTAAGAATGAGCTGGGTTTCGTTGAATCGCTGGGCAATGCAGCGATAGCGGCATTGGAGAATAACCGCCTCCTCGAAGAGGAACTTGAGAAGCAGCGGATGGATTTGGAACTGTCTATCGCTGCCAGCATTCAACAAAAATTGATTGCCTCCAATCCTGATCACCGAGATGGGTTGGATCTTGCCGTCGAGATGAGATCAAGTAGGCAAATTGGTGGTGATTATGTCGACGTGATCCCGCTCGATACCGAGCGGACCATGTTCGTCGTCGCCGATGTTGCGGGCAAGGGTATTCCTGCAGCACTCCTTATGGCTACAGTTCAGGCCTCCATTCGTGTGCTAGCAACGCTAGACCTACCCCTTACGGAGCTTGTACGACGGATCAATACGCTGATCTTTGACAGCACGGAACCAGAAGTATTTGTAACGGCCTTCATTGGTGTGGTCGACGATAACAGCAGGACGATGCAGTACATCAATGCTGGACACAACCCACCTCTGTTAGTTCACGGCGATAATGTTCTAACGCTCAGTGCTGGTGGTCTGATTCTAGGAGTCCTGGCAGAACCACCGGCATATCAAACAGGGGAGTGCACCATGGTGCAAGGAAGTACGCTGGTGCTGTACACCGATGGAATAACCGAGGCACGAGTTGGAATGGATGAGTTTGGGGTTGAGCGATTGTCCGCTACAATCCGCCAGCATCAAGCATCTAGCGCACGCGAAGTCCTGTCGCAGATCCACCGTGCGGTAGGTGAATTTCTCGGCGAGGAATCGCTAAATGATGATGCCTCGGTCATCGTAGCCAAAGTGCTGTAGTACTACATCTGTTGACGGCGCTCAACAGCCCAGCCAAACAGCTCTACGTACTGCTGTGCTGTGCGTTCGATCGAGAAGTCAACACTCATCGCATTGCGACGCACATTGGTCCAGTGAGGTTCACGCTGGTAGAGGTGTAGGGCAGCGTCGATCGATCGCGCCAAGGCATCGGCCGTGAACATGTTGAACCGAATGCCAGTACCTTCGAACGTCACTGGATCGTAGCCGACAACGGAGTCGTTGAGTCCGCCAATGGCCCGAACGATGGGTATGGTCCCATACGATAGGGCGAACATCTGGGTAAGTCCGCATGGTTCGAACTTCGACGGCATAAGGTAAAAATCCGACGCTGCTTGAATGCGGTGTGACAGTGATTCGTTGTAGCCAACTTCAAGAAGAACGTGCTTGGGAAAGCGTTCAGCCAGTGACCGGAAGCCATCCTCGAATTTGCGTTCACCACTGCCGAGTACCACCATGCGGAGTCTGTTCTGCTCGAGATAGGGTACGATGGCATCCAGGATTAGACTGATGCCCTTCTGTTCCGTTAGCCTTGATACGAAACCAAAGAGCGGGAGCTTGTCTGACGATTCCTGAAGCGTTAAACCCATCGACATCAACAGTCCGCGCTTTGATGCTTCCTTCCCCCGAATGGTGTCAGGAGTAAAATTCACGGGGATGTTTACGTCGACTGCTGGATTCCATGAATGCCGGTCAATACCGTTGAGAATGCCGACGAGGTCGGCTCCGCGATGCTGCAACGCATCCTGGAGCCCCTTTCCTTCAGGCGTCCATCGAATCTCTTCGGCATAGGTCGGACTTACGGTGGTGATCTTATGCGCAAACATGATTCCGACCTTCATGGCATTGAAAATTCCATCATGCTCGAACCACGAACCGTGATGAAACTCCTGCTGATCAAAGCCACAGAGCTCCATGGCTAGCGATGGCTCATACATGCCTTGATAGGCAATGTTGTGAATGGTAAACACACCAGCCGTCTTGCCAAGGTGCGGATCGCTGTGATAGTGCTTGCGAAGCATGGCCATGGTTGGCGCAGCATGATAGTCATGAGCGTGGACGACGTCTGGATAGACGTCAAGTGCCTTTGCTAGCTCCAGGGCAGCACGTGAGAGAAAGATGAACCGTCGGTCGTTGTCCTCAAAGCCGTCATGATAGCCATAGATCCCAGGACGATCGTAATATTCAGCAGATCGTAAGAAGTAGACCGTGACGTTACTGCCCGGAAGGAGGCCAGTGTACACCGTTGCATACTCTGTCCAATGTCCCAAAGGAACGGTCAGCACCAAATCAGTCTTTGTGATACCGTACTTCTCTACGTCGATGTTGCCATACAGCGGCAGCACGGGAATCACCGTATGTCCGGCATCGCTCCATGCGCGTGGCAGTGCCCCAGTCATATCGGCTAGTCCGCCAACCTTGGCAAACGGCACCATTTCTGCACTTACTTGAAGTATCGTCATGTCTGCTCCACGCTGTTCATCGGGGCGCAAATATAGGTCTGGTAAGGGGATAGGGCTGACGCTGCGGTAGTAGCTGTTTCCACAGATGTGAATAACCCGAACACGGCAGAACCGCTTCCCGAGAGAGAAGCGTACAGAGCTCCAGCATCATGAAGCCGACGGGTAATCGTTGGTATTTCAGGCAGTTGAGTGGCTAGACAACTGTGGAAATCATTGACGAGTTTATTGTACCCACCCTTGTTCAGATCATTCGCATCAAGTGCATAATTATCAAGGAGATGCGAGACGATTGATGCAGTGGATTCCGATGGTGGATTACGCTGTGGAAAAGCATCAATCTGCTGATAAGCCCATGGTGTGGAAATGTGTAGGTCGGGGGTAACGACGAGGACTGTCCACGGAATATCAAGAGGGAGAGTGCGAACTACATCGCCCCTTCCCGTAACGTGGGCGACCGGACCGTTGAGAAAGAAGGGGACGTCGCTTCCAAGGCGCCGTGCCAGTTGTGTTAGCTCATCTGGTGTATAGTCAAGGTTCCATAATCGGTTGAGTCCCAGCAATGCCGTTGCAGCATTGCTAGATCCACCGCCCAGACCAGCGCCGTGAGGTATCCGTTTTGTTAGGACTATCTTTGCCCCTTTACCAGTGCAACCAGCGAATTCCTGGAGGAGTGCGGCAGCCTTGTAGACCAGGTTGTCGGTTGGTGTATTCGTCACCGGTGGTTGGCAGACAAGATCGAGCAAATTGGCTTCGCTGAATGTGAGTTCGTCGCAGAGAGATACGGCCACAAACACCGAGTCGATGTCGTGATAACCATCATCACGAAGTCTGCCTACATGGAGACCAAGATTGATCTTGGCTGGCGAGAGCAGGGTAAAAGAGTCCATTGTTGATCGTAACATGAGCAGAGCAAACATAGTATGACGATGGCCCGGCAGCATGGTCAGATCTCCTACAAGAGCGAGTTGGCGCGGAAGAGTATTCATCTGCTCTCGTTGCTCATTCCCATCATTTACGTCCACGTACCCCGTCTAACCGGCGTAACGATTCTGGTGTGTATGACGCTTGTTTCGTTGGGAGTGGACGTTGCGCGGCATTACCATGCTCCATCGCGTGCCTGGTTGATGAAGCTCATTGGTCCGCTTCTCCGCAAACATGAGACGGAGAACGGAACCATGACCTTAACGGGCGCAACGTGGGTCCTCATAGCAGCAACACTCACGCTTGGCGTATTCCCGCTTGTTGTGGGCGTAGCGGCATTTTGTGTATTGATTGTGAGCGATACGTTTGCAGCCCTGGTTGGTAGACGTTTTGGTGTACGCCGGTTTTTGGACAAGTCGCTCGTCGGTACGTCCACCTTCATCATCACTGGTTGGCTAGTGGTTCTGGTTGTTGGACAGATCTATCACTTACCGTCGACCTTCTACGTAGCCGGCTGTATCGGTGCTTGCAGTGCTGGTCTTGCCGAGGCAGCCGCCGTACGTTTTCGTATTGATGACAATCTTGCCATACCATTGAGTATGGCCATGACCATGATGATTCTCGAACGCTTGTTACAGACCTTGGGTGGGGAAGCCTTTTCCCATTTGGTGCGATGACGAATAAGGGTACCACGATTTTCGTAATCATTATCGTAGCACTGGGCTTTGTCATCGCCGGTGGATACATCTGGTGGCGTTCGGCTAGTGAGTCGATTGATGGTTACTACACGGTAACCGATGGGTTTATCGACTCTACGACCAATGTCTCAGCCAGCGTAAGCTTCGTGAAGGTCGTCCGCTATGATTCACTCATGCTGTTACGTGTAGCGGAACATCTCACCCGTGATGCCATCGAGCACAACAAGGTGAACAGTGCGAAGAAGCGCGACTTCCTCTATCATTTTTATGTGCAGGGCGACACGGCGGCGCTGACCGACGTTGTCCTCGACGAACTTGCCTACACCCATCCCAACCTGAGTAGTCCTGCAGAAAAGCTTGTTTCAGTGCCAGGGGGCTGGGTTATTCGTGCACAGTTTGCGCCAAGGTCCATTCATCCACAGTCGGTGAAGACGTCACGCACGGCCTTCTACATGCCCCGGCCAGGTGTGAAGGCCCTGGACCTGCGGTAACACAAGGGCGTACGCCAAGGCATCTGTCGACGAAACGTGTGCTGGACGACGCTACTTGTCATTGAACTGGGCATTCTTCCATTCTGCAAAGAGATGCCGCACCTTGTTACGTTGGTACTTGCCCGTTGACGTTACCGGCAATTCCTCGGTAAAGAGCACGACCTTAGGCGACTTATGCGGTGGTAGGTTGGCCTTGCAGAACTGCAGGATTGCTTCTTCGGAAGCATCGTGTTCCGGGATGACCAAGGCGCCGACCTCTTCGCCGTACAGCGTATTCTCGAAGCCGACGCAGATGCCTGCACGAACACCTGGAGCTCTGTTGATGACCTCGTCGATCTCCAACGGTGCCAGATTCACGCCTCCACGGATGATCAGTTCCTTGAGTCGACCGGTAATGAAGTAATACGCTGTGCCCTGATGATCCAACAGATAGAAGCCCTCGTCACCAGTGCGAAACCATCCATGTGAAAACGCCAATCGGTTTGCCTCGGGGTTATTGTAGTATCCTGGTGTGATGTTGCTGCCCTTGGCAACAATCTCACCACGTTCGCCAGGTGGAAGCGGATTGCTCTGGGCATCATGGATGGCCATTTCGTTGCAAGGAAGTGCAACGCCAATGCTCGGGAAACCATGGTCAAGGAGCCATGACTGGTGCTCTGCATCCGAAAGCGACCGAGGTAGGAAACAGGTATAGCACGTAGTCTCGCTTAGACCGTAGCCGTGGACGATGCGCACGGCAAAGGTCGACTCGAAACGCTGGGCAAGTTCGCAGGTAAGTGGACCTGCCCCGCAGATGATGTGAAACTGCTCAGGTGTCCCTTCGGGGGGCGTTGGCCGAGCTTTATCAGTTGTCGCTGCAATGTCCGGTGCATTGGCATTCTGCGCTGCATCGTGCTCACAGAGAAAGGCAAGCAAGGTTGGTACAACGCTAACGATGTTCACGTTCTCCGTGCGCACCGTATCCCAGAATGCCGATGCAGAGAACTTACGATTCAACACCACGGTGCTGCCTGCAATGAAGGGTGCCACGTGGGTGACCACTGTGCCGTTCACGTGATGGACAGGTAGGACGCACATGACGTGTGAGTCTGGCGTCATCCCGTGCCACTGTGCAATGTCTACACCATCGGCAAAGAGATTGCTCTGAACCAATACCACGCCCTTGGGGTTTCCGGTGGTCCCGCTCGTATACACGATCAGGCACTCATCGTCAAGCATGTTCTCACTGGCCGCATAGGCATAACAATCATGACTACGGACCATGGCATAGAACTTCGAATCAGCCGCATCTGAGTCAACCTCAAGGACGCGAGGATGTGAAATCCGCGTCAAGTACTCTGTCCTGCACAGTACCAGCGCTGCCTCACTATTCTCCAGGATGAAGGCTAGTCGTCCATCATCTTCCGTCATATTCAGCGGCACGGCACACGCACCCATTAACCAGCAAGCCCAGTAGGCCAGGATCGTATCAGGATGGTTGTGTCCAGCGATGGCAACACGAGAGCCCCGCTGCACACCATGTGCCGCCATCAGTGAAGCAAGGCGTCGTGCCGTTTCGATAAAGACGCTATACGACCACGTCTGCCTGAGCCCCTTACCATCCAGATAAATGAGCCATGGCTTTTCAAGCCAGCGATCGTGCTGACGTTCCATGAGGGCAGACCATGAGGTGTAGGGAGGAAGTGGTTGCGACATCGGTGTTGTAATCGTCATGGTGATACTCTGGTGCGAAGGTATGAGTTTATACACAATCGGAACTGGACTGCGTGGCGGGGCAATTACACTGAACACATCAACCGTCGTAGGTTAGCAGGATGATTGATTTACGAAGCGACACCCTTACAACCCCGGACCAAGGGATGCGTGCAGCGATGGCAGCGGCAGTAGTTGCCGACGATGTGTATGGCGAAGATCCAACCGTCAACACATTACAGGACAGAGTTGCGGCAATGTTTGGAAAGGAAGCTGCATTGTTTGTCCCTAGTGGTACGATGGGCAATCAGATATGCCTGGCGTTGCATGGCGGTGCGGGTGACGAGGTGATTGCCGAACACCATGCCCACATCTTCCACTATGAGAATGGTGCTGCCAGCACAATCTCTCGCATGCAGGTTCATCGCATAGCCAGTGAAGCTGGTGCAATGCAGCTTGCAGACATCGAGGAAGCCATTAGGCCACGTGAGTATTACTATCCTCGTACCAAGCTGATTGCAGTGGAGAATACTCACAACCGACATGGAGGGACGGTACTCTCAATGGACTACCTGCGGGCTCTATCAACCTTTGCGCGCGAACGTTCCATTGCCCTCCATTGTGATGGAGCACGTATCTGGAATGCTTGCACCTACCTCGGTGTTTCCTATCACCACATGGCAGAGTGCTTTGATACGATGAGTGTCTGTCTTAGCAAGGGTGTTGGAGCACCGGTGGGTTCACTCATTCTCGGTAGCAGAGGCCACATCGAACAAGCGCGGCGATGGAGAAAGATGTTGGGAGGGGGCTTGCGACAGAGTGGTGTCCTCGCTGCTGCGGCGTTGTATGCCTTGGATGAAGTATTGCCCAAACTGGCACAGGATCACGCTAACGCAAAGGCATTCGCCAGCATCATAAGCGAAGAACCGTCGATTACCATTGATCTTGATCGTGTGCAAACCAACATCGTCGTCTTTCGAGTACCAATGGACGATGGAGAGTTCCTCGAAAAAGCGCGAACAAGAGGGGTACGACTAGGGCTGATTTCGCCTGGCGTCGTCCGTGCCGTCTTCTACCACCAGATAGAATCGTCACAGGCCGTTGAAGCAGCCAATGAAGTTGTAGCGGTAGTGCGAAACAGGTAGTATTTTGCAAGCATGACACGAGCAGACAAAGAAGAAGCCACCATAGAACAGGGTGCTTCAGTAGTTGAAGGACGTGGAACGTTCAACCATCGCCTGCATAGCAGGGTGCGGTCGTACGACGTCGACCGACAGAGCATCGTACACAATGCCGTGTATATGTATTGGCTCGAAGCCGCACGGATTGAGTATTTCCGTGATCTAGGCATTCCTATCGACCGTCAGTCCTTTGTATCCAAACACCGATTTGTGGTTGCAAAGACGGAGATCGAATACCTCCAAGCCGCCCTGTTCGACGATCCTTACACGGTACTCACCAGAGTGTCGTTTGTCAAGAATACCTCGTTTGGCTTCGAGCATGTGATCCAGCATGAGAACGGAACCGTTCTTGCTGTTGCCAAGAGCATTCTTGTGCATTTGAATCCAGCATCGCATAAGCCCGAACGTATTCCGGACTCCTACCGGACCTTGATCCGCGAGTTCGAGGGTGATGCAGTAACGTTCTCAGAGTGAGCCGTGCTCACAACGATCACTGTTTACCTTACGTGTACTGGTCGGACTCCGGCCCAATAACGAATGCATGACTCCACATGTTCAATGGTGTCTGTCTAGAACTCCACGGTAAAGAGGCCGTTGTAGGTAACGGTATCCGATGGATTCATAGGGTTGATAATCCGAATCGCCATTCTGCCCTTTACCAAGTCCTGTCCCTCCGGCCTAAACCACGCTAACAGAATCTGTTTGTCTAGAATGTTCGAATACCATCGGAAGTCATGTGATACCTTCATCTGATCAAGGTAGGCACCTGCAAGCCAGCAGTTGGTGTTGATACAGGATCGGAAAAATCCATCGACACGTTGTTTTTCGATTGAGAAGCTAAACTCGCGAACCAGTGGCGAATGCTCTGGAGTTGCCTGCATGGAATCTGACAACGTGAAATTGAATTGCGGTATGGTAATCGTCCATGGTTCCGTGCCCTTGGAAATCCAGATCGTATTCAGGAAGCTTGTATCCACGACGATGGCTTCGTACGCACTATCGCCGAAGTAGTAGTAGAGCGATAGGCGAGTTGGATGTACTGACCCGTCCATGTATTGTTCAGTCCGATCAACGTCCAGTTCCATCGGACTCTCGCAGCCACCCAGCACGGCAAGCGCGAGTACGACTAGCACTGCTAGTGGAGCAGCGTGCCTTAGCCCCTTACTTGATTCCATCGATGTCCAGACTAAGGCCATAGGAAAGTCCCCACTTGTTTGACGTGAACCACGATGATTGCTGCTGGAAGGCGAGCGACGAAGCGTCGAGGCCAAGGAACACACGTAGTGGTCCGAATGGTTGATAGGCAAGTCCTACCGTAGCTCTTCCAACAGGTCCTTGCGAGTATGCATAGCCAAACGTTGCAATGGCAAAGGGTGAAACACCGCTTGCAAACGCGAAATCATTACCACGGTATTCATACGTGCCACCCATCCAGAACAACACCGGAGTTTGCGATACCTGGATGTTTCTGCCTTCCGGATCTGTCCGCATGAACTCTTGATGGAAGCTTTCCGTACCAAGCTCAACACCTACTCTGTGTTGAGACGTAAGCGGGAACACCAAGGCAAAGGCCGTGTTCGGCAGCAGCGCTTGTTGAATGCTCGAGGGCAGCTCTTCCTTGCTTGACACACCCGAGGCTAGTGTGCGAATCCGAATGTAACCTGGTGTCTGGCTTGTGAAGGACGGAGAGATGGGTGACAGTAGCGACGGTACGCTGGTGGTAGCTTGTGACGTAGCATTCAATGCACCAAGAGCTTGCACCGAAGCGTGAGTGATGATTGACGGCATCTCCACATCAACAACGTCGGTAGGTACCGTTGTTGATTCAACTGCACTCGGCGTTGTCGGTGAAGGAACGAAGGATGATGGTGGCTCGACCGGTGATTGTTGTTTCCTTGCCGTTGCAACATAGGTTGTGCGATAGACCGTATCGATTGGCGCATGTACGGTAACGTTCAACTGTGGATGTCCCGCAACACCACCAGGTGAAGCATTGTTGAGACTAGCCGAGTTACGTGCTAGGTCGGTTTGACCATGCTCAGGCAAACCAGTGCGTGTGAGCAGCAACCAGGCAAGAGCAAAGCCGAAGCAAAGACTAACTGCGGAGAATAGCACCGTCCACCAAGGACTAGACGCGGCCACAGCACCAGCACCTACAGCAGCACCGGTTGACGAGAATCCAACGGCAGCCATGAGGCCTTCTTCTGCAGCAGCGGGTGGAGCAACGATGTCATGGATGACAGCTGAGCGAATGCTGAGCATATCACGCATTTCTGATCGCAGTGACGGGTCTGCCGCAAGTTCGTTGAACAACGCTTGCTCGTCAGAGATGAGCAATTCGCCATCCATGAAAGCGTGGAGCGCTTCCTCTGGTGTTGGTTGGATGAAGTTCGAGTCAGACATGCTTACGCCTTGTGTTGAATATCGTTGAGGTAGGGGGTGAGGATCTCGCGAAGTCGTTTCTTGGCACGGAATATCCGCACCTTGATGAGGTGGACGGAGACTCCGACGACTTCAGCGATCTCGTTGTAGGCAAGACCATTGTATTCACGAAGGATGAAGGCTTCGCGGTACTCTTCCGGGAGTAGTTCCAAGGACATCTGTATCAGACCCAGCAGTTCCTTCTGTTCGTATGGCACGTCGTGAGTGTGAACATGGAAGTCTTCGAATTCCACATACTGTCGGGTTGACCGACTCTTGTGGGTAAGACACAAGTTCCGTGCAATCGACATGAGGTAGGCTGGGATATTGTCGACAGGTTTTTCTTGCTTGCCAGTGTCGTAAATCCGAACAAACGTTTCCTGGAGGAAGTCCTTTGCTAGGTCTTGATCGGCGAGAACCTTGCGGCAGTACGTGTACACACGCTGTGAATAGCGTCGGTACAATGTCGTGAGAGCAGCTTGCGCAACGTGCTCCTCCTTCGACAACTGTCGAAAGAGCTCAAGATCCGAAGGATCTTGCACGTTTGCCGTGCTCTCGTGATTCATGGTTTCAACCGTCATTTCCAGACCAAGCGCATACGATGGTGAGTGGTAATGACTGAGCTATCGTCTATGTGTTACACATGCTTGGATGGAAACCACAGTAATTTAGCTGTATGTCTGATACTAAACGCCGGGCAGCCGCATTCGTCATGCCCCGCCTTGATGCCGAGAACTGGAGCGATCAGTCCTACCGCGACCTAGCCTATCGGTTGGTCGACGAAGGGGTAGGGGGCTTTGGAGTCTTCAAGGGTACGCTGGAGCAGACGGCTCTGATGATCCAGGAATTGCAGATGCGGGCTGGTGACAGGCTATTGTTCGGTGCGGATTTCGAACATGGTCTGCCAATGCGACTCACCGAAGGTGGTATTGATATGCCTAAGGCCATGGCCTTGGGCAAGCTTGCACCGGAGAGTACGGAAGCCATTGCAGCAGCCGTCGCACGAGAAGTTCGTGCACTAGGTGTCCATTGGAACTGGGCACCGGTAGCCGATGTGAACAGCGACGTTCGTAATCCAGTGATCAACATTCGCTCCTTTGGCGAGGAACCGCAGAACGTTGCCGATCACGTTGCTGCCTGGGTGAGAGGAACTCAAGGTGAACACATTGCCGCATGCTTGAAGCATGCACCTGGTCATGGTGCAACGAGCGTCGACAGCCACCTCTCCCTTCCGACCATCAACGTAAGTGGCGAGCGTGCTGCTCGGCGAGAGTTCCTTCCATTTCGAGCGGGAATTGAGGCCGGTGCAGCATCCATCATGGTAGGCCATGTGTTGGCACCATTCCTCGACGACAAGCATCCCGCTTCGGTTTCATCTTCTGTGATTAACGGTCTGATCAGAGATACCTGGGGTTTCGGCGGCGTCGTCGTGTCCGATGCTCTGGATATGGGAGCAATCACCACCAGATTTGATCCAGGTCAGGCAGCCACGAAGGCGTTTAAAGCTGGATGTGACATCGTGCTCATGCCTGCTGACCCCTTGGCGGCCATTGACGCCCTGAAGGACCTGTTCGACAAAGGAGGCGTTCGCGACGAGCGCGTCATCGCATCTGAAGAACGTATTCGTGCCCTTACGAAGCTTCGTCGACATTGGCCGCGACAGACAATGATCAACCAGCAGAATCATGCCATGCTTGCACTCGATGCGGCAGCTAGAGCCATCGTCGAGCAGGGGACTTCTCGGCTACTGCCTCTAACAAAGTACCAGCAAGCAGCCGTCTTTGCCCTAGTGCAGGACGCCGATGTACCAGCAGCCACACAGTGGTGTAACTACCTGGCACAGGCCACGGAGATGAACATTGATTTTGGGTTTGTCAACCACGAGATCTCCGCCGATGAGTTGCAAGCCTTTGTCGAGGGCACCGCCGACGCTGATGTGGTATTATTTGCCCTATTCGGTGCTGGCAGGGCATTCCAAGGCGTCCTAGAACGAATGGATGGCTATCACAACATTGTTGCCACATTGCGCAGAGACAAACCGGCTATCATCATTGCCTGTGGAAGCCCGTACGGCGTCGAAAGCCTTGGTGCCGACCTTGTACTCTACACCTATTCGAATACCACGCCCTCACTGGCCGCCAGCGTGCTGCACCTACTGGGCAAACAGCAATCGGCGACCGAAGCCCCTTAACAGTTATTTTTGCTGTTTCCATGAAAATCCTTGTCACCGGAGGCGCGGGCTTCATCGGTAACCACCTTGTCCGTATGCTCTTACGAGAAGGAGCGGACCAAGTCGTGGTGCTCGATGCACTAACCTATGCGGGTTCGCTATCGAACCTGTCGGACTGTATGGAGGATTCACGTTGCGTGTTTGTCCATGCTGATGTGACGGACGGACACCGTGTCACGGATTTACTGAAAACCTATGCTTTCGACGTAGTGTACCACCTGGCAGCAGAAACACACGTCGACCGGTCGATTGCCTCGGGACGCGACTTCGTGCATACGAACGTCGTCGGGACGTTTACGCTTCTTGAAGCGATACGGACCGAACGTCCATCAGCTCGCATGGTTCATGTAAGTACCGACGAGGTTTACGGTGCCCTTGCAGTAGGTGATCTACCATTTACCGAGCATAGTCCATTGCGACCATCATCGCCCTATGCTGCCTCGAAAGCTGCTGCCGACATGCTTGTTCACGCCCACGTAACCACGTATGGGCTGGACGTTGTTGTCACCCGATGTTGCAATAACTATGGTCCGATGCAATATCCCGAGAAGTTCATTCCATTGATGGTAAAGCAAGCACTGGCAGGGCAACCCCTACCTGTTTATGGTGATGGTCAACAGAGAAGGGAATGGATTCACGTAACTGATCATTGCAAGGCACTGATTGCCGTTGCAGGAAAAGGAAAGACAGGCGACGTCTATAACATCGGTACCGGACACGAAGAAGTGAACATCGACGTTGTGGAACGCATCGTGCAGCTCACCCAGGCATCGCCAAGTTTGATCACCATGGTACAGGACCGTCCAGCGCATGATGTACGATATGCTCTGGATACTGGAAAACTTCGATCAACCTGCGGGTGGACGCCAGTGGTAGAATTCAATGCCGGTCTAGCAGACTGCGTTACGTGGTTTGTGGAGAATAACGAACGAACAAGAGTGGTGCATTAATGTCAGACAGGACGCAAGAACGCATGCCAAAGAATGCAAGGAAAAATGTGAAAACGCGAACTTCAAAGAGTGAGCAGATGCTCATGACGCGTATCGAGGACGGGAGTGTTACCGTTGGTGTTATCGGACTTGGCTACGTTGGCCTTCCCATTGCCGTAGAGTTTGCCAAGGCAGGCATCCATACCATTGGCCTGGATCTGGATGAACGAAAGGTCAAGCAGCTCAATGCAAGGAAGAACTATCTCCAGGATCTATCAGACGCAGAGGTTGCCGGAGTAGTCAAGAGCGGACATCTAACGGCGACAACATCATCGGCCGATCTCGCGAAGTGCGACGTGATTTACATCTGTGTGCCGACGCCGTTTACTGACAATAAGGACCCGGATGTTTCTCACATTCTTCATGCAACGCAGAGCATTGCATCGGTTCTCCGTAAGGGTCAGCTTATCATCCTCAAGAGTACGACGTTCCCAGGCACGACGGAGCGATATGTACAGCCGATACTCGACAAGACAAAGTTGAAATGCGGAAGCGATTACTTCCTTGCATTCTCGCCAGAGCGTATTGATCCAGGAAACACCAAGTGGACAACGGCAACAACGCCTGTTGTGGTAGGGGGTGTAACACCTACCTGCACCAATCTCGCCGTAGCCATCAACAAACGCATCATTGCTCAAGTCGTTCCCGTAAGCAATCCGCGCGTGGCAGAGCTTGAGAAGTTGCTGGAGAACATTTTCCGAAGTGTAAACATTGCCCTCGTTAACGAACTGGCTCAGCTCTGCGATCGAATGGGTATCAACATCTGGGAAGTGGTCGAAGCCGCAGCAACGAAGCCCTTCGGATTCATGCCGTTCTATCCAGGACCAGGAATTGGGGGACACTGTATTCTAATCGACCCATATTACTTGAGCTGGGCGGCAAGAGAACACGACTTCGTGACCAACTTCATAACGCTTGCAGCCGAAGTCAACGAAAGCATGCCGTTCTATGTCCGTGGCATGATTGAGAGAGAAATTGCCAAGCAGCCCGTGCGCTTGTCGGATGCGAAGGTCTTGTTGCTTGGTATGGCATTCAAACGTGACGTTGACGATCTGCGTCACAGCCCCGCATTGAAAGTTGCCGAGCTACTTCTGGCCGACGGTGTGAAGCACGTAAGCTATTACGATCCGTACATCCCCGAAGTAGCGGTGGGTGGACGCGTATTGAAATCACATCCATCGCTCACGTCCACCATCCTGGCGAAGCACGACGTCGTGGTGATCACTACCGACCATAGTGCTATCGATGTAGACTTTATCGCCAAGCATGCCAAGGTTATCGTCGACACCAGAAATGCCACGAAGAAGCTCAAGCGAAGCCGAAAGAATGTTGTCCTTCTTGGTGAGGGCCGATGATCCGTGTGATCTCCGTCGTTGGTGCCAGACCAAACTTCATGAAGGTCGCACCTATACATCGCGCTTTTCAAGCTGTGAGCGACCAGTTTGAGCATCACATTGTTCATACTGGTCAGCATTACGATGCAAGCATGAGCGATGCATTCTTTGCTGACCTTGCAATGCCACAGCCATCCTATTTTCTTGGCGTCGGCAGTGGCAGCCATGCACAGCAGACTGCAAAGGTCATTACTGGATTCGAGCAGGTATGTCTTGAAGCACGACCGGATTATGTAATCGTAGTCGGTGACGTCAACAGTACGGTTGCCTGTGCCCTGACTTCGGTGAAGCTTGGCATAAGGACAGCTCACGTCGAGGCAGGACTGCGTTCAGGCGATCGGTCGATGCCCGAAGAGATCAACCGTCTGGCTACGGATGCCATTGTCAACGATCTGTTCGTTACCGAGCACAGCGGTGTGGAGCATCTGCTCAGTGAAGGGGCACCGTCTAGCTCTGTCCACCTCGTTGGTAACACAATGGTCGACTCGCTCTTCTGGGCACTGCCATTGGCAGACAACAGCACGGTGCTTGATCGATTGAACCTTCGCACTGTACCGTACGCCCTGGTAACGTTGCACCGACCAAGCAATGTCGACGATCCAGAGCAGCTCCGTGCACTTCTAACAACCTTGGCAACGTTAAGTGAGGAGGTAGCTATAGTGTTTCCGATGCATCCACGCACGCAGAAACATGTTGCCGACCTAGGGCTATCGTTGCCGGCAAAAGTGATCGTTACGGAACCGTGTGGTTACGTGGACTTCCTTGCCCTTATGAAGAATGCAGTTTGCGTCATTACCGACAGTGGCGGAATTCAAGAAGAGACAACGGCATTGCGCATTCCATGTGTAACTGCGCGGACAACAACTGAGCGACCAATCACGACGGAGATCGGAACCAATGTCCTGGTTCCGCCGGAGCCAGAGGCCATTACGGTTGCCGTCAGAAAAGTCTTGCAAGGCAACCATAAACATGGTCAGGTACCCGAGCTTTGGGACGGGCATGCAGCCGAGAGAATCGTTTCAATTATTAGCAGGTTTTATGAATAGGCTAACGTTTGCTGTGATCCTTTGCCTTCTAGGTATGATCAATGCCAATGCCCAAGGATCCTCAATGTTGGATTTGGATAAGCTCACATCAAAGGCGAGTGGCTTATCGAACACCATGCTAACAGGTGAACAGTTCCCCGTTGCCAATATCGTAGATCCTTCGATTTATGTTGTTGGACCTGGCGACATTCTGGCTTACCAGACCACTGGGTTGGACTTTACGGAAAAGCTTGCCTTGGTATCACCTGAAGGTACCATCATGCTTGAGCGCATCGGTTTGGTCGATGTGCGCGGACTTACCCTTGATGCCGTAAAGGACGCAGTAAAGAAACGCCTTGCGGAACGTTCTGCATCGATAGAAATCTTCATCACATTGAAGCGAACACGTTTGGTCTATGTAACGGTGAACGGAAATGTGCCTTTCCCTGGAACCTATGCCGTACCCGCCTCGATGCGTGTTAGCACACTGTTGCAACTCACACGTCAGCCATGGTCATTGCGCACCGATGCCATGGCCAAGGACATGGGCAAGGAATTCGCCATGTCCACATCGCGTGATGTGCAGGAGATTACAAAGTCATCTGGAGGAGAGCTCAGTGCCTATGCTCGGCGCAACATCGTGGTGAAGCATTCGGATGGTGTGTCACTGGTCGATTTGTCAAGGGCACAGGAAGAGGGTCAGGCTCGCTTCGACCCACATTTACGTGAAGGTGACGTCATCACTGTTCCTTACGACCGAGGGCAGGTAGCGACGATCAGTATTGCTGGTGCCGTTGTAACACCAGCGATACTTGCGTATAAGGAGTCGGATCGAGCATCTACACTTCTTGCAGCTGCCGGAGGTGCCCTTGATGGGGCAGATCTTCAGAATGTGTATTTGATCAATCCGGGTAGCGGCAAGAAGGTGCCGCTTTCGGTAGACTCGCGACTAAGAGTGACTGGCGACAACCCAGTACTCGAACCGGGCAGTGCCATAGTTGTTGGACAACGGGTAGTAGCCGGATCTGATGCAACGCAAGGCGTTGTTGAAGTCTATGGCGAAGTAGGCACGCCTGGATCGGTCGTCATTGTTCCCGGGAAGACTCGTCTTAGTCAGGTTGTTGAGGCAGTTGGTGGAGTTAAGCCCACAGCTGCTTTGTCATTGAGTTACATCGTACGTCCCGATGCTCAGCAACCAACGATGAAGAATGTTGCCGACCAGGCTGCACGAACGTTCATGTACAGCGACCTGAAGCTGGAGGATACTCTGCGCTTTCAGATGGATCAGTTTCATCGAATTCCTTATGTGAGCTGCGATGTAGAGAAAGCTTTGAAGGACACGAATTCTTTGCAGAACATCGCCTTGCAGAGTGGCGACATCGTGGTAGTTAAGCAAATCCCCAATCGCATTTACGTGTACGGACAGGTAAATCAACCGGGGTATGTAACCTATGTTTCTGGGAAGACCCTTGAGTGGTACGTTCAACAAGCCGGCGGCTTTGCCATTGATGCCAAGGAGGGGAGGGCTCGCATTATTCGTGGTAAGAACAAGGTCTGGTTGGAGAGCAATGAAGGGGTCGTAGTAGAGCCAGGTGACGAAGTGTACGTACCCAGACCACCAGCAATTCCAGCCGGGGTCGAACTGCAGACCTACGCCATCATCGCTGGTATTCTCTCAAGCGTCGCTGCATTGACAGCTACGATCATTACGTTAGCAAGGTAACCACCTAACGCAATGCCTATTACCGAAGTAGGTGTCTGGATTGTGCTAACGTCACTCGTTGGCGTAGTATACCCACACGTAATCTACCCGGTGATCTTGAAGCTGTGTTGTCTTGTATTTGCACGGGATGTGAAGTCGTCCGATTCCTATACGCCTTCCATCGACGTTTTAGTTAGTGCGTACAACGAAGCCGATACGATCACCGAGTCATTGCGAGCTGTGTTGACATCGGACTACCCCTCAGATAAGGTCCACGTCATCGTAGGTGATGACGGCTCTACCGACGCAACGGTAGCGGTAGTATCTGCCATCGGGGAATCGGATCCTCGTGTACGCGTTGTGGAGTGTGGTCGACAAGGAAAGAACGAGACACTTAATGCAATCATTGCCGCGGCGAAGTCTGACGTACTCATTTTTATGGATGCCGACGCAACATTCGCACCGGATACCTTGCGTGTGTTACTTAGCCCCCTTGCCGATACAACGGTTGGAGCTTCGATATCTGAGATTGTGCAACTGACCTCATTGCGAGGAAATGGTAGCAACGGAGGATATTCAAGTCTGTATGACCGAATAGATCGTTGGGTTAATATCCATGAATCGAAACTCCATAGTACGGTTTCTTCCAATGGAGCCTTGTATGCCATACGGAGGGAGTTAGTCGAGCCCATGCCAGATCGCTTGGTAGCTGACGACTTTGTTACCACCTTACGTGCCATGAAGGCAGGCAAGCGGGTCGTCAAACAGAACTTGGCCAGAGTTGCGGAGTGCAGACCGAATACGCCGTCCATCGAGATACGTAGAAAGGTTCGAACTGCTGCCTCGGGGATGGCGGCAGTGTGGGCAGAGCGGACAATGCTGAGTCCGAAGTATGGATGGGTTGCATTCTTCTTGTGGTCGCATAGAATCGTACGCTGGCTTTCTCCGCTGTTTCTTGTGTTGGCATTCTGTGCAACGTGGCTGACGATAGGTGACCCTGTTGTTTTTGGCTGGTTCTTTTACAGTCAGTTTGCGTTCTATTCAATGGCCTTCGTTGGATATGCATCCAGCAAGTTTGGACAATCGATTCCAGTACTCACAACAGCCCACTACTTTGTTGCAATGAACATCGGCATGCTGTTAGGACTTTGGAAGTTCTGTATGGAAAGTGAGATCGACTCATGGGTGCCGGGAAGTGAGTGATGACAGAGAGTAATCAGTCAAACGTTCGGCAACTGGTGTACGGAAGCGTGATCGTCTTCGTATCTCAGGTTGTTTCGATGCTCATTTACTTCGTTGGACAGCGCATGATTCTTTCAACGCTAACCAAGGAAGAGAACGGAGTGTTGTTTGCAGAGCGACGATTGGTTGACCTGCTTCTGATCTGTCTAGTCGACCTTGGTCTGAACATTACCGTACTTAGAAAGACGGCACAGAATCCCAAAGATCAAGGCAAGATTCTTGCTTCGGCATCGGCTGTCCGACTGGTTTTGTTAGCTGCCGTCGTGATCATCGCCGTACTATCAGGAGTCGGCTTTGGCTACTCTGCCATTGATATCGTGGTTTGGTGTATCTATAACGTGGTGTCGAGCAGGGTAGGGTTGATTCGAAACTTTATGGGCATGCCATATCGCAACACCTTACGTTTTGTAGTGCCGACTGCCACCGCTGTTTTGGATGCTGTGTTGTTCCTTGGATTGCTGGCCTTTATGCCGTGGGATATGTCTACAACATCCATCATTGCCTGCTTCACACTCGGAGCACTTCCAGGGTTGGTCATTATGCTCGTGCTCGACAAGGACCGGTACTTCACGCTGAAGAATGTCGACTGGCCGGAGGCACGTAGCATTGTAAAGGAAACACTCCCCGTTGCGGGAATGGTGATTCTTGTTGCGATCCATGACAAGATCGACGCTATGCTCCTTGCACTTTGGAGTTCGGCAGAGCAGGTTGGCATCTATGGCGCTGCCTACATATCGATTTCTCCATTGTTATCGCTTCCGTTCACTGTACTGACTGCTGTGGTGCCACTTATTGCAAAACTCGCAGCTATCGACCGTGCGGAGAGCGAACGATATACACACACCGTCCTTCGAGGATTGGTTGCCTTGGCAATTCTCTGCAGTTCCGTGGCTTCGATCTTGACGCCGGCATTTATTCAATTGGTAAGCAAGGGACGTTATGCAGATGATGCAATGTACTTTGCAACCTTCTTGTGGCTACCCCTACCAATCTTCATTCTTGGGTTCGTGCAGGAGGCAATTGTCGCCCTTGGTTATTCACGAGGCACACTTACGATCGGGGTCACACTTGTTGTATCAACGGTGGTGAGCTGTGTACTCCTTATTCCACCCCATGCTGCCCTCGGGGCAACGATTGCCAAGGTGTTTAGTGTTGTAGTCGGAGCCGTAGTGTGCCTGATGATCATGCGACGCATTACAACGAACAGAATCACGGTCAGGTTCATTTCGAGTATGATGGTTACAACGACTGCTGGCCTCGCAGGGTTCTTTGTGCTTCCACAATTGTTACCTATGTGGTGGGCTGCTATCGTCAATGGGCTCATCGTTGGTGCCGTGGCAATGGCAACAGGTTTGCTGAAAACATCGGACGTGCGACTCATATCATCGGCAATGCGATCAAGATTTGAAGGAGCAAACGCTTGAGAATTCCTTCTATCAAGGATCCCCGCATCATGCAGTTGGTGAGTGATCTTGTAGCACTCGAACTTGGCTTCATCGCATATCAGGCGGTGAGGAATGCCATGTTTGCTTCCGTCGTACCTGCATTTCATCTGTCCGACACGCTGCTTGTTGGAACCATCGTCGCTCTTGGATGGCTTCTGGCATTCTGGCTCGGTGGCTTGTATCGTGACTACTACGTGCGATCGCCTTTTGCCGAGGCATTTACCGTCCTTCGAATTGTGTTTATTGGCAGTCTGATTTTCTTCATCGCCATTTATACGGACAGTCCAGAGAGCTACCAACGCAGTCCGCGTTATGTGTTTCTTCTGTACTGGCTGCTCATCACCTTGTCGGTGACCACTGGTAGAGTGATCGTCCGTACCATCCAGCGAACGCTGCGCATGCGGGGCATCATTCGGATTCCCACGTTGCTCGTAGGCACTGCATCGCGCGTAACCGACCTGAACCGAGACGTCAATGCTGATAGGGGGCTTGGGTATTCCGTCATCGGGATGATCTCGCTCGATGGTCACGCTAGTCCGGACGTTGCCCTGCTTGGGACGGCAGCCGACCTTGAACGTGTCCTCGATGTGCACCGTCCCGTAGAGATGTTGATCACCACCGACAGTACATCGCACGACGAGCTTCTGAAGATCGCTGCCCAAGGCACCGATGCCGGCTGTAAGGTGAAGATTGTCCCTGATATGTATGAGATCGTTAGTGGACAAGCACGAACTCATCAGGTGTATGGAGCACCCCTTATTCACGTAAACCCCGAACTGATGAAGCCCTGGGAAGAGTTTGCCAAACGCTTGTTGGACATCACGGTCAGCATACTCATCCTCATTATCGGCCTCCCCGTGTGGTGTGTCATTGCCTTGCTCGTTCGACTTAGCTCACCAGGACCGGTGTTCTTTGTTCAGCCACGAGTAGGTAAGAACGGCAAGGTCTTCTCGATGTATAAGTATCGTTCCATGTACGTCGACCTAAACCGCGGCGAAACATGGACGCAGAAGAATGATCCACGAGTAACACCGATTGGGCGATTCATTCGGAAGTCGCATCTCGACGAGATTCCCCAACTGTGGAATGTGTTAAGGGGCGATATGAGTCTGGTGGGACCACGACCGGAGATGCCAAACTTCGTAGAGAAATTTTCACAGATGGTGCCCTATTATCGTAGGCGTCATAAAGTGCGACCTGGCGTTACCGGCTGGTGGCAAGTGAAGGCACAAAGCAATCCCGAGTCGCGTGAAGAGATTGAATCCCGACTTCGATACGACTTTTTTTACATCGAGAACATTAGCTTTATGCTCGACTTGGAAATCATCGTGAGAACCGTTTTTGTCATGCTTAAAGGACACGGTCGAGCATGAGCAGCATCGTTTGTATCCCCACGTTTAACGAATCTGAGAATATCGTTCGGATTATCGACGCCATCCAGAACGTTAGACCGGACATCCATGTTCTGGTGATTGATGATGGTTCGCCAGACGGTACGGCAGAGCTTGTTCGTGCACGTCAGAGCACCGACCAGCGCATTCACCTTATCGAGCGATCCGGAAAGCTTGGGCTTGGGACAGCCTATTGCCGGGGGTTTGCATATGCCCTTGAACAAGGATTTGAGTTCGTCTACCAAATGGATGCAGACTTTTCGCACGATCCAAACGAACTCGTTCGGTTTGGTCAGGCGATCAATGATGCAGACGTTGTCATTGGGTCGCGCTACGTGCAGGGCGTCAACGTCATCAACTGGCCAATGAGCCGACTGCTGTTAAGTTGGTTTGCCAACCTCTACACACGCATCATTACGGGCATGCCGATAGCCGATGCCACTGGGGGATTCAAGGCGTTTAGAGCATCCCTCCTGAAACATATCCAGCTTGATCGAATCAAGAGTAACGGCTATGCCTTTCAGATCGAGATGAACTATCGCCTGTGGAGGCTTGGAGCAAGAATTGTCGAGTTGCCCATTGTGTTTACCGATAGGGTAAGTGGCGAAAGCAAGATGAGCAAAAGCATCATCAAGGAAGCCGCCTTTCTTGTTTGGAAACTCAAGCTAGCGACCATTTTTTCGTTTGGGAAGAAGTGACTCCTGACGTCAGCATCCTCATCGTCAACTACAACGTCAAAGACTACTTGCTGCAGTGCCTACGTAGTATCGAAGCAAGTTCTCCGGGTGTATCATACGAAGTAGTCGTTGTTGACAATGCGTCAGTAGACCAGTCAATTAGTGAACTCAAACCAGACTTCCCGACGGTTAACTGGATTCAGCTCGAAGAAAACGTCGGCTTTGGCCGAGGCAATAACCGTGGTCTAGAGGAATGTCGGGGCAGGTATGTTCTCTTCTTGAATCCTGATACCATCATTGCCCAGGATACCTTGGAGGCGATGGTGCGATTCATGGACGAACATGCCGACGTCGGCATGGCTGGATGCAAGGTGCTAAACCCGGATGGTACGTTTCAGCTGGCATGCAGACGAGGTCTGCCCACACCTTGGGCATCATTCTGCAAGCTTTCTGGTCTGCAGTCACTTTTCCCAAAGAGCAAACTGTTTGCACGGTACAACCTCACCTACCTGCCGATCGATGCGACGTATGAGGTCGACGTGCTCATCGGTGCCTTCATGATAGCACCTACGTCGTTAATGAAGGAACTCGGTGGTTTTGATCCGGATTTCTTCATGTATGGTGAAGACGTCGACCTCTGCTATCGTGTGAAGAAAGCCGGTAAGAAGGTCATGTACACCCATCAGACCAGTATCATCCACTTCAAGGGAGAGAGTACGCGGCGTAGCTCCATCAACGAAGTGAAGGTGTTCTATGATGCCATGGAAATCTTTGCACGGAAGCACTTTTCGCGCTCAAGACTGTTCCTGGCCATGATGAAGGCAGGCATCGTGGGGAGAGCGATGGTGGAACGGGTGCTGCGTCATGCAGGCAGCATTGTCATGATTGCTGCCGATATCCTGAGCATACTCATTGCCTTACTATGCGCTACCGCCGTGCGATTCGACGGACCGTTCGGATTCCCACCCTATGCCTATCCGTTGGTGTTGTTTGTGGTTCCATTCGTCATCGTCATGTCGCTCATCAGCGTTGGCGAATACGTCGAGTACCGTCCAACCATTCGCCGATCAATCGTCGGCTTGCTCGTTGGATTCTTCTTCTTAAGTGCACTCACATACTTCTTTAAGGACTTCGCCTTTTCTCGGGGCGTAGTGCTGATGACGATAGGCTTCAGTGCCGTACTCATGTCCATTACTAGAGGACTTGCCTCGGCTTATCGAGGACTGCGCGGACGTGACCGAAGTCGGAACATCATCGTCGTCGGCAGGACGTCCCAGGCAGAGTCCATCATCAGATCTTTACGACAGGCGGAACACCGAAAAGCCCATGTACTTGGCGTCGTCAGTGTTGATCCGTATAGCGACAGTACGTTTGCTCAAGCGCCAATCCTTGGTACCATGGCCGTGCTTGACCGCATTGTCAGGGATGTACATGCTGACGAGGTTATTCTCGCCGATGCATCCGTAAGCCGTGCCGAAGCCATGACAGTCATGCAACGCTGTGCCGGCACCGTATCGCGATTTCATATTGCAACCGAGTATTCCGATATCGTTACGGCGCGAATCATCAACGACGTTGCAGGTGTCGAGCCAACGGTTGCCTTAGCCCCCTTACAAACCTTTAGAAACCGGGTAATCAAGCGACTGTTTGACATCGTTTGTTCGCTGGTGGTGTTGCCATTTTCCGTATTGCGCCTATCTTTGGGTAGCACCAAGGCCCGCCAGGCATTTACGCGGTGGCTGTCGGTGCTAAGGGGAGACAGTAGCGTTGTCGGTCTTTACCCGGACGACAAACAGAGGCCTTGGAACAAGGTTGGTATACTGAGTTTGGTACAGCTTAGCGATCTGGCGCAACTTGACACACACGCTATTGAACAGCTTAACGACTATTACGTCGACTATTTCACCATCGCCCTCGACGTAGACATTCTTTTTAAACATCTGATTGGTCAACAACGTGGCAAGTACGGTTCTTGATTTCGAAAAACCCATTGTGGAACTCGAACAGAAGATCCAGGAAATGCGATCCCTGACCGATACGCTCGATATCCAACCACAGATCGAGCAACTAGAAGAGCAAGTTGAACGATTACGAGCTGACATCTATCGTGACCTTACACGATGGCAGCGCGTGCAGATAGCCCGTCATCCAGACAGGCCGTATACACTTGACTACATTTCCCATTGCTTCGAGGATTTTCATCAATTGCATGGTGATCGCGTTTTCCGTGACGACCCGGCAATCGTTGGAGGAATGGCCCGACTGAACGGTACCTCGGTCATGGTTATCGGTCATCAAAAAGGTCGGGATACCAAGACCAACCTCTACAGAAACTTCGGCATGCCAAATCCAGAGGGCTACCGAAAGGCCTATCGTCTGATGACGCTTGCCGAGAAGTTCGGCATGCCAATCATCTGCTTCCTTGACACGCAGGGTGCCTACCCCGGGCTAGAGGCAGAAGAGCGAGGCCAGGCCGAAGCCATTGCAAAGAACCTCCTTCTCATGAGCGGTCTTCGAGTACCCATCATCATTTGTGTGATTGGGGAGGGGGCGTCAGGTGGCGCCTTGGGTATCGGCGTTGGCGACCGCATCCTCATGCTGGAGAACGCCTGGTATTCCGTCATTGCTCCCGAGAGCTGCTCCTCGATTTTATGGCGTAGCTGGGAGTATAAGGAAACGGCAGCCGAAGCATTGAAGCTTACCGCTCCAGACCTGGTAAAGGTTGGAGTCGTTGATAGAATTGTTCCAGAACCCGTAGGTGGTGCACACCGAGACCCACAGACGATGTTCCAAACCATGCGTACGACCTTGGTGGACGAGCTGGAGCAGCTTGCAGATAAGAGTGCTGACGAGATTGTGAACGATCGCCGTGCAAAGTTTTATGCCATGGGTGTCTGGACCGAATAGATATCATCCCTTCTACAGTCATGCAACATCGCGGAAAAGACGACGACGACAGCCAGATTCGCTTCTTCGGAAGAGCCAAGAGCGATGACAAGGATTTACCTATTGATAGGTACGGCAATCCTATTGGTCAACGTCAGCAAGGCTCGCCACGCGATGGAGGACGTAGCAGAAGCCGACACACAACAGGGCGTTATCACGGTGGTGTAGGGGGCGAACGTAGTCAGTACGATCGATCACGCAATGACGGTCGTGCTGACCGCCACAGAGACCAGCAAGGAGAACGTCGCTATCGAACACGGCGCTCTCAAGATGCCTCTCACAGACAAGGTCGGCAACGCACCTCAAATGCACCCGAGCAAACAAGTGTACTGGTCAAGGCGCTTGTTAGCTATCAGTTTGCATCACGATCGACCTCGGTCGCTGCCATACTTGCTGGACGGGTTACCGTGAATGATCAGGTGGTGACGAAACCCAATCAGGTTGTCTATCCAATGCGTGATGTGCTGGCAGTGGATGGTCAGGTTCTGCTGAGGAAGTCGGTAAAGCCCATTACCATTGTCTTTCACAAGCCCAAGGGCTTGCCATCAAGTAGGGAAGATGGTGTTGAAACGCTCTACTCATTCATCGCCAACAAGCGAGCCTGGTTCTTTCCAAAGGGTGGACTTCCAGCGTCGGCAAGCGGGATCGTGCTCATTTCAAACGACAAACGCCATCGCGTCACCTCAGAGAGTACGCTGGCAAAGCTTACCCATGATCTCTGGATAAAGGTTCCTGGCACTGTCAGTGATCAAGTTGTGGCAACTCTTCCATGCAGTGGGAGAATCGGTCAACAGAACGTGCGGACAACGTGGCTTGTTTTCGAGCGGACATCGTGCTCATTGCGTCAGTTATCCGTGATGTTGAAGGCACTTGGGCTAGAGGTACTTGCATGGGAGCGCCGTAGAATAGGTCCGTTTGCAACCGATCAACTTCAGCCGGGTGCATGGTACCAATTGGACGATCAGCAAGTGGTAGCCATCGATGAATTGGTGGAATCAGGAATTGCTGACGACACTCCGCTTGAGCAAGTATGGGAGTCCATCGCTCAGCGACTTAGGTCGAACCAAGATTCACACTAGTCCAAACCAATCCTCTCTTCAAGCAGGAAGACAGCTTGGTCTAATAGCGTTCCACGTTATTAGTGGCCAGGTTGAATAGAGTACTTACGTCGTTGTTTCAAACTGCAGGCGATACAGCTTTGCATACACGCCGTCATGGGCCAGGAGTTCCTGATGATTACCCATCTCGGCTACTTCTCCATGCCTGAGCACAACGATCAGGTCGGCCTTTTGAATTGTGCTAAGTCGGTGAGCCACGACAATGCTGGTTTGTGCCCCGAGCATCGTTGAAATGGAACGTTCTATGATCTGCTCGCTTTCCGTGTCGATGTTGGCTGTTGCCTCGTCGAGGATAAGAATGTCGGGGTCGGAGACCAAGGCACGACAGAACGACAAGAGTTGTTTCTGGCCGACGGAGAGTACGGCACCACGCTCACGAACATTAGTGTCGTACCCATTTGGCAACCGCATGATGAACTCATGGGCGCCCAATGCCTTGGCCGTTGCTATGGCTTTCTCTCGTGTGATTCCTTCACGTCCGAGCGTGATGTTTTCAAGAACGGTGCGTGAGAAGAGGAAAACGTCTTGCAATACCACAGCCGTCCGGGCTCGTAGTGTGTCCTGTTGGTAGTTGCGTATGGACACGTTGTCAAGGAGGATTTCGCCACCTTGGTAGTCATAGAACCGACTCACCAAGTTGATGATACTGCTCTTTCCCGCACCCGTTGCACCGACGAGTGCCACCGTCTGTCCACGTTTGACTGGAAAGCTTACCCCACGGAGTACGGGGTTCACTCCATCGTAGGAAAACTCGACCTTATTAAACGTAATTCCGCTTTCAAGACGAGTGAACGGGACGGCATTGGGGGCATCTTCAACGCGGATATGGGTATCAAGAAGATTGAAAATTCTTTCGGATGCAACGGCACTGCTTTGGAGGGTGTTGTACTTTTCCGTGAGGTCGCGCACTGGACGAAAGAACATTTCGGTAAACTGGGTAAACGCCACCAGGATTCCCACAGTCATCTCGCCACCGAGTATGGTGCCAGAGGCATACCAGAGCACAATGCATAGACTCACCGCACTAAGGAATTCCACAACGGGGAAGAATGTTGCATAGTAGACGATGCTCTGGTCCTGATACTCACGGTGTTCCTTGTTGATGAAGGCAAATTGTGAGGTCATCCTACCTTCTTGCCTAAACAACTGCACGATGCGAACACCCGTGATGAACTCATTCATGAAGGCATTCATGCGTGCTACTTGTCGGCGAATCAGATTGTACACCTTTCTGACCTTCGCACGGAAGATGAAGGCAGCAATGAGCAGGAAGGGGAGAATGATAAAGGTTAGGTACGTAAGCTCGGCAGACGTTTCGAACATGAAGAATAGGATCCACGCGATGATCATCACGTCGGAAATCATCATCACAACGCCCTGCGAAAAGAGCTCGTTCAATACCTCGACATCATTGGTCACCCGCGTAACGATACGTCCAACGGCCGTGGTATCGTAGAACCGTAAGGCAAGGTGTTGAACGTGTTGGTAGAGAGTCGTGCGAATATCGAGGAGAACCTTTTGTCCAACCCAGCTCATGAGCATCGACAGCGTGTACTGTAACAATCCTTGTAGAACAAGGAAGACCATGATCAGCAGTACAAACCAGAGCAGACCTGTTACGTCACCCTTGACGATATGTTCGTCGATGGCAATGCGTGTCAGGTATGGTCGCACGGGTCCAAGAGCAGAACCACTCAGCGTCAACAGTACAGCACCAGCAAGAGGTAGGCGGTATGGCTTGAGAAAGGTCAGCAGCCGACGCATCAAGGCGTAGTTGATGCGCGTTGTTGTTTCGTCGGGATGATTTGTTGTCACAACACGAAACTACCGATAATGAAGAATTCTTTTCTGAAAACCGTGTGGCTGACAGTACTGGCATCACCGTGAATGAGGGACCAGAGCAGTATTTTCGAAGCCATGATAGAGATTACTCCGTATGGCGCGGCAGGGGAGGTAACGGGCTCGGCATACCTACTGCGATTTGAACAGACATCAGTGTTGGTTGATTTCGGGTTGTTTCAGGGTGACAAGGAAGATGATGCCCGAAATGTGGTTCCTGGTGAGATTCACCGGAATCATCCGCACGCTGTGCTGCTGACGCATGCTCATCTTGATCACTGTGGACGGCTACCTCTGCTTGTAGAGGGTGGGTATCGTGGTCCGATCTACGCTACCGACGCTACGCGTGACCTGGCAGAGTTGGTACTAATGGATGCAGCACACATCCAGGAAAGCGATTATGAGCGCCGGAAGAAGAGAGCGCAAAAGCAGGGACGTAAGCTTCAGCGGACTGACCTGCCACTGTTTGATACAAGCGATGTTGAGCAGACACTTGAGTTGTTCTCAGTCGTAGAGTACAACACACCGATCGACGTAGCACCTGGTGTTACGGCTATTTACCATGAGGCCGGTCACATGCTTGGTTCGGCAAGCATTGAGGTCATCTGCTCTTCTAACGGTAATGTTTGTGGCAGGGTACTCTTTAGTGGCGACCTAGGTCCGCCCCAGCTACCGTTCCTGCGTGATCCAGAGCCCCCTTCCGGTCCATTCGACGTCGTTGTAATGGAGAGCACCTATGGCGACAGGGAGCACCGTCCGCTAGACGAAACCATGGAGCAGTTTGCCGCGATACTCGTGGAGGCTGTGTCGAGTAAGGGCAAGATCTTCATTCCATCCTTTGCCATTGGTCGATCGCAGAACATTCTCTACTACATCGCCGAGCTTGTCCGCACCAAGCGTATTCCGCGAATCCCGATTTATCTGGATAGTCCGATGGCAATCAAGGCCTCGCACCTCTATGCTGATCATCATGATCTGTTCGACGAAGAGAGCACGGAGCTTGTGGAGTCGGGAAGCCTGCGGGACAATTTGCGCACTGTGCGCTTTACCGAAACAGCAGAAGAGAGTAAGGCCCTGAACACGAAGGAAGGACCGTTCGTGGTGATTGCAGGTGCAGGCATGTGCAATGCAGGACGAATCCTCCATCACTTGCGCAACAACATTAGCGACCCAACGGCACATGTGATCATCACTGGCTATCAGGCCTATGGTACGTTGGGCAGAAAGCTTGTTGACGGATTGGAGAACGTATCCATCATGGGTGATTACAAGCCCGTTCGTGCGCAAATCCACACGTTGGGTGGCATGAGTGCACATGCCGACAAGCCGCACCTTCTCAAGTGGCTTGGAAGTGTGCTAACGTCTGCACCATCAGCGTCGACCCACGTTGTCCTCACCCACGGCGAAGACGAGGCACGTGATGCACTCGGAGAAAGCATTGCTGAACAATATTCAATTCAAACGGTCCTGCCATATAACGGTATAACATTGGAGCTGCCATAATGAGAGTTGAACATGATTTTCTCGGTGAGCGTGAACTGCCTGATAGTGCATACTATGGCGTGCAGACCTTGCGAGCGAGTGAGAACTTCCATATAACCGGTATCAAGCTCGGCATCATGCAGAGCTTTGTAGCGAGCCTGGCCTATGTAAAGAAAGCGGCAGCGCTTGCAAACAGAGACCTGGGCGCAATCCCCGTCGATGTTGCCGAAGCCATTGTACAGGCATGCGACTGTGTTGTGCGTGGTGAGTTGAACGACCAGTTCATTGTCGACGTGATTCAAGGGGGCGCTGGTACCAGTACGAACATGAATGCCAACGAAGTCATCGCCAACAAGGCACTTGAAATTCTTGGTCATCCCAAGGGTGCATATCACATCGTTCACCCAAACAACCACGTCAACTGCTCGCAAAGCACCAACGATGCCTATCCCACAGCGTTCCGTCTTGCAGTATGGTATGAGTTGCAGTTCCTCATCGAGCAGATAGAGAAACTCAGTGCGTCATTTCATGCAAAGTCGGACGAGTTTTGCGACGTCTTGAAAATGGGTCGCACGCAACTGCAGGATGCCGTACCCATGACGCTAGGTCAGGAGTTCGAGGCATTTGCCGTAAACGTGATGGAGGATGCAGCACGTCTTCGCGAAGTGCGGGAGCTTGTTACGGAGATCAACCTTGGGGCAACGGCCATCGGTACAAGCATCAACGCACCCGACGGGTATCCAGAGCTGGCAACGTCCTACCTTAAGAAGATTACCCGCGTCCCAGTTACGCTTGCCGAGCATTTGATCGAAGCCACGTGGGATACCGGTGCCTACGTGCAGATCAGTGGTGTGCTCAAGCGCGTTGCCGTAAAGCTTTCAAAGATCTGTAACGACCTCAGACTACTCTCGTCCGGTCCACGTGCCGGTATCAACGAAATCAACCTTCCACCGATGCAGCCAGGCAGCAGCATCATGCCAGGCAAGGTAAACCCGGTGATCCCTGAAGTGGTAAACCAGGTTTGCTATCGAGTGATTGGCAACGACGTAACCATTTCGTTTGCTTCAGAGGCTGGTCAGCTTCAGCTGAACGTCATGGAACCCGTCATCGCCTTCTGTCTGTTCCAAAGCATGAGCATGCTTACCAATGCGTGCAGTACTCTACGTGAGAAGTGTGTTGACGGTATTACGGCAAATGCTGAACATGCACGAGCAATGGTGTTGAACAGTATCGGCATTGTAACATCCCTGAACCCAATCCTGGGATATGAACTTTCTGCCGAGATAGCAGCAGAAGCCATGCATACCGGGGAGTCGATACCGGACATCGTACGACGTCGTGGACTGCTCTCGGAAGAGAAGTTGGCCGAAGTGTTTTCCATTCAAAACTTGATGAAGCCGAAGTACATCACGTCAAAGAACTAAG
>JAGFIZ010000052.1 GCA_024103135.1 Bradyrhizobiaceae bacterium
AGACCACATAGAGAGCATAGCGAATGGTCCGGTGTACTCCCCAGATCAACCAATAACGGTTCGGTTCGCGCTTGCCAACCTAGGTCCTGCAGAGCTGTCCGTCGTAGACCTGCTTGGTCGAACCGTAAGCCTTAGCGTGCTGGAGTCGGAGCTTGCTGCCGGCACCTACGAACGAACCTTTGCCATGCCGGATGGTGTCCCCGGTGTGTACTTCATCGTGCTGCGCACGGCAACAACGCAGGATGCCATTCCGATCCAGCTTTTACGTTAACGCTTGCTCAGGGCTGCTACGGCTTCGACGTGTGAGGTGTTAGGGAACATGTCGATACCACGCACCCAATCAATGGTGTAGGTAGCACTCAGACTGGCATAGTCACGTGCAAGCGTTGCTGGATTGCAACTCACGTACGAGATGCGAGGCGGTGCCACTTCAAGAAGGTGTTCGACGACTTGCGGATGCATGCCACTACGTGGCGGGTCGACGATAATCACGTCAGGCATATCAAATCCGCGCAGCACCTCGATAGCATGCTTGGCATGAAGGTCGAGTGCATGAAACTCGACGTTGGTGATATCATTTCTTGTTGCATTGGCCTGAGCATCGTCAATCGAGCTCTGCACAAGCTCTGCACCGATCACGTGCTTGGCAATGTTGGATGCTGGCAGCGTTAACGTCCCCGTGCCACAGTAAAGATCCCAAGCCGTGCACTCGCTTGTTAGTGCCGCTGCTTGCAATGCCTGTTCTACAAGTCTGTGCATTTGTGCCGTATTCGTCTGAAAGAACGAGAACGGACTAATCCGATACGTAACCCCATGCGTTGTCTCTTCAAGGAAGCCGGGTCCGCACAACTGCGTCACCTCGCCTACTGCAACCGGACTATGGCTGTCGTTCACCGCCGTCAACAGCGAGCTACCGTCAGGGAGTGTTTCAAACAACTGCATAAACTCTTGCAGGCAGTCACGCTCTACACCATCCATCGGTGTTGTGGTAACCAACACGCCAAGTAGTGCACCAGTGGTCGCACTAGTTCGAATGATCAGGTGTCTGAGGAAACCCTCATGCGTACGATGGTTGTAGGCCAGGGTCTGGCGGAGACTCCTGAGGTTGCGAACGTTTGAGAGGAATGTATTGGCCACTGGGCTCTGCAGCAGGCAGGCATCCATGTCGCGCACCTTGTCAAACCTACCCGGCACGTGCAGACCCAAGGCAAACGAACGGTCAAACTCTTCACCACTGTCGATCTCTGCTTGTGTGAGCCACGGTGCAGATGAGAACGAAAACTCCATCTTGTTTCGGTAGCCATACTGCTCGGGTGCACCAATTGGGTCGAGCAAGTTCACATGCTCTGCACCCCCGATACGTTGTAGTGCATCGCGCACTGTGCTGGACTTCCAGGCAACCTGCTCGGCATAGTCCAGGTGTTGCCAGGAGCAGCCCCCGCATGTGCCGAAGTGCGGACATGGCGGTGTTACACGGTGAGCAGACGTCTGCAGAACCTCGACCGTTTCGCACTCAACGTATCGCCTATGTGTACGCCTAACCAACGCCCGTACACGCTCGCCGGGGAGAGCCCCCTTCACGAAATGCACAACTTCATCAACACGGCCGACAGCATTGCCTTCGGAACCGATGGATGTTACGTCGACCTCTACTTCGCGGTATTCCCGCACTCTTCTGGTTGTTTTCATTGGGTATGTTTGAAGTCAAAGTTACAATCAGCAGAACCCATGGTCACTGTTAGCCACCTACATAACGGCATGTTGGCAACGCTTGAGCTGCGTGAAGCACTAGCCGTTGCTCCTACTGCATACACGACGGCAAACACGATCTGGATCGACATGCAGGACGCTACTGCCGAAGAAGAGCAGAGCGTTCTCGCTGATTGGTTTGGCGTGAACGACTACGTGATGGAGGACATTCGTTCAAGTCAGAATAATGGAGGGGGCTTTGGTTGGAATCTCCACCCGCCGAAGATGGACGAGTTTCCGACATTCCTCTTCATGGTCTATCGGTCTGCATCGATCCCTACACAGAATACCACTACCGACCTTACGGCATTCGTCCATCACATTACGCCGCGACAGATCAATGTTCTGATATCGCCAGGCGTCGTAATCACCCATGCATGCGGCAACGCCAACGCTGTGGAAACGCTCAGGCGCTCCGTCCGGCGAAATCCGAACGTCCTCCAGCGCGGCTCGGACTACATCGCCGCCATGCTCGCTGATGCCATTGTGGACGACCTGTTTACCATCAACGAAGCACTTTCGGGTAGGTTCGAAGAGCTGGAAAAAGTCATCCTACGCAAGACCAGCACCTTGTTCGTCGTGAGACTCCAACGAGCACGTCGACTGCTTCTGCAGTATCGCGCTTCTGCAACGAGAATGGCCGACATGATCGGACGCCTTGCGCATCTGCGAACGCGGCTGATTGACAAGAGTGAAGGACTCATCTTTGGCGACGTCCACGATCACATGCAGCAGGCCATTGAACAGGTGGACCTCTTGCTTTCCGAAAGCACCAACCTCATTGAGCTGCATTTTTCGATGTCCAACTCCCGACTGAACGAGATCATGCGTCGGCTTACCGCACTAAGCACGATCTTTCTTCCCATCACCTTCATCACTAGCTGGTATGGTATGAACTTCGAGCACATGCCGGAACTGGAATGGGAAGTCTCCTATCCGATTCTCATGTCGGTGATGGTGGTGATTGTCGTTGTTATCCTGGCCGTCTTTCGCAAGCGAGGGTGGCTTGGGTAAGGTCGTTTGTCTGGCAATCATGGTTGTCTTCGGCACGATCTGTGGCACAGCACAGATAACGGTGCAGAGCGTCTCCTGTACACAATCGGCAGACACGTTGGAGCTACTCATCGAAGCTGATGCTGCAATTCAGAACTTCCAGAAACCAGAGGTCGCCAAGCACACTGTGGTATTCAGGATTGTTGGTGCTGTGATGTCGGACAAGATTGCATTGCCGACCTCACCATCGGCCACGATCGGCTATGAACAGATCAGAGAGTACCTTGTCCTTCGTGTGCGAGCACCGTCAATTGCTGGCGCATCCGTGAAGCGTTTATCGGCAACAACGCTCTCGCTGAAGGTCTATCCAGTTGCCAGCACGAAGACCAAGACTTCGGCGCGGACAGGCAAGCCAGCTACCGGTAACGAATGGTCGCTCGACGTCATCGTTCTTGATGCCGGCCACGGCGGTAAGGACGTCGGCGCCAAAGGCGTCAACGGCGTCTATGAAAAGGATGTGACGTTGTCCATTGCGCGCAAGCTGCGCGCCTTGATCGAAGAAGCGTTCCCGTCAACGAAGGTGGTCATGACTCGCGACAGCGACACGTTTGTTGAATTGTATCGGCGGACGCAGATTGCCAACGAGGCAAAGGGAAAGTTGTTCATCAGCATCCACTGCAACAGCATGCCCACGATTCCTCACCCAGCCGGTGGCTGCGAGACCTACATCCTTCGGCCAGGCAGGAATGAAGATGCTGCTCGTGTTGCAGAACTAGAGAATGCTTCGGTAAAACTTGAAGGCAGTACCAACAAGTATGACGGCCTTGACGCAGATCAGCTTATTGTTGCCACGATGGCACAGCGGAGCTTTGTGAGATTTTCCGAAGAGCTGGCAAGAAAGATTCAACGGCATGCATCGTCTAGCACCGGCCTCGCGAACAGAGGCGTCAATCAAGCGGGCTTCTTTGTCCTCGTTGGAGCATCCATGCCAAATGTGCTTTTCGAAACAGCGTTTTTGAGCAACCGTGAGGACGCGGAGTACATTAGTTCAACAAAGGGTCAACAAACCATGGCAAAAGCCATACTCAGTGCGATAAAGGAGTATGCCGACGTGTATCAGGAGTCACTCAAGTAGTCCCCATGCCGAACATTACCGTTGCATACCTGTCGCGCCGGATCGTACCCTTTATCCGACCGTTCCTAGGACTCATTGTCTTTTCCTTCATTGCCAACATGCTCTATGCAGCGGTGAATGCTGCTGTCCTTGCCGTAGTCGAACCGGTCTTCCGCACCCTCTTCAACACAAGCATTGCCCAGCCGGCCGGATCATCGGTGCAGATCGGCAGCGGTCTCAAGGCATGGATTGATGGAATGGTTCAGCAGATCATTATTGGCGACACGTTTTTTACATCGATCAGAAATCTGAGTCTGTTCATCTTCTGCCTGTTCATGCTTCGTGGACTGCTCAAGTACCTTAGTCGCATCATTAGTGTTCGGCTTGAAGAAGGTATCATGAAGTCCGTTCGCGATGCCATGTTCTTGAAAGTAACAGACCTGTCGATGGACTTCTACTCGCGCAGGAAGTCGGGCGACATTATCTCGCTTCTGACAAATGACGTCGGCGTACTAAACCATGCCGCCATCAATTCCGTTACGAGCTTGTGGCGCGAGTCGATCACACTCCTCATCTACGTGAGTTTGTTGCTCGCCATTTCAGTACCGCTCACAGGCATTGCAATTGGCATAAGTGCCGGAAGCTTCTTGCTGATACGTACGGCGACGAAGCTGTTGCGTCGGTACGGCGCCCGCTTACAGCGTGCACAGGCCGACTATACCAGCACGCTCCAGGAAACCGTCATGGGCATCCGTGTGGTCAAGGCACTGGGAGTAGAACCAACCATGGTCAGCCGATTCACGCAGCAGACCTCCAACTACGTTCGCACGGCCTTACGCAATGAACGTGTGAGCGCACTCGTGCCGGTCGTAAACGACACGTTCGGCATCCTCGCCCTGGTGGGTGTGTTCTATGCTGGTGGCGTGGCGTTGGCAAATCATCAAATCGAGCCATCGAACCTTGTGACGTTCCTGTTCTTGCTCTTTGGACTGATGCAGCCCATTACTACCATCGTTAGCACCGTTGCCGGTATGCAACGAGGCATTGCGGCTGCCGATAACGTCGTGCAACTCCTTGACGAGCAACCCACGATCGTTGGTGGCTCCGATACACACTGCACTCTGGACCATGCGTTGGAAGTACGCAATGTGTCGTTCTCGTACGGAACGGCAGAGGTCTTGAACAACGTCTCCTTCACAATCCCGCGCGGAAAGACCATTGCACTTGTTGGTGCAAGTGGAAGCGGCAAGAGTACGATGCTCGACTTGCTGCTCCGGTTCTACGATCCGCAAGGTGGTAGCATTGCGTTGGATGGACGGGATATTCGGGACTTCGACCTTGTCCCCTACCGCACACTGTTTGGCATGGTAAGTCAGGAGACCATCCTGTTTAACGACACCGTTGCAAACAACATCACGCTTGGCTTGAAGGATGTCTCGGCCGAAACCATCGAGCGTGCTGCTCGCGTGGCCCATGCTCATGACTTCATCATGCAGCTCGACGATGGCTACCAGACGTCGATCGGAGATCGAGGAATGAAGCTTTCCGGTGGACAGCGTCAGCGTCTTGCTATTGCCCGTGCAGTAGTTCGCAACCCACACATCTTATTGTTCGACGAAGCAACGTCTGCCCTCGACACCGAAAGTGAACGCATCGTTCAAGAAGCCATCAGCGACGTCCTCAAGGATAGAACGGCCGTCGTTGTTGCACACCGACTAAGCACCATCGTGAATGCCGACAAGATTCTCGTATTCGACCACGGTGCAATTGTCGAAGAAGGCACGCACCACGAACTCCTTGCATTGAACGGTGTGTATTCACGGTTGCATGCATTGCAGTTTGGGAAGGCCGACAAGACTGCCTAAGCCCCTTCACAGAAGCGATCGCATTGCATGAACCTTTCGGATGAGTCACCCTGTGCTGTTGCGCACAGCCGACTACTGAGCTATGGCAAGCACTGAGTAATCTGGCCCGTCATCCACCACGCGGTACTGCACCGCAAGGGCGGCATAGACGTGTTTCTGTAGGTCGGCGGACACGTTTGGGTGATAGTAAACGATGTATGGCTGGGAGGAGAAAGCCAACTCCGCCACCTTATCAATCGGTACACTGTTCTTCGGAAGTGCTACTGGCTTGTAGGACCGTCCCTCTTCCCGCCCCAGCATCCAGCCAGCGGTATACCACGCAAGCTGCGGATTCAAACTGTCGGCCTCCGTGTGCTCATGATAGAGGTAGGCAAAGGAATGCACTCCACTGTCGATAAGTCGTGTTGCCACGTCACGTCCACCCGTTATCACGGCATCCCCTGAGGGCTTCCAGATCTGTTGAGCTGCCGTAATACTACCAACGGCAACGACTGCTACCGAAGCAAGCTGGTATCCGCGTATTGTGATGACGTCGGTGAGCCGACTGGGTAGCACGAATGGAATGGACAGCAGAACAAGCATGCCTGCCCCATAGAGTATCGCTTCTGCACTGTGCTTTGCGACTACTCGGAGCCCTGGGAATGCCGACCACACGGCACTGAGCAGTACCAACACGACCAGGAACAGCAACGTGCGCCGACTGCCACGGTCAAGCACATGTTGAACGAACATCATGGCAAGCATCATGCCTGGTGGAATGAGCGTGACCACATAATGTGGATTCTTGGTCGGGGCAATGGTGAGCGTGATGAACGTCATGGCAAACCAACCAAGCACCACGAGCTTTGTACTAGCAAACAGTCGTGTCCGCTCGGTTGATGTGCGAATGCCCTCGACTACGGACCTCCACATCACCACGACGGCAAGCAGCGCCAGCACAAGGACTGGCTGAGCAACAACGATCTGGTTCGCATAGTACAGGATGCCTAGCCCCCTATCATTCCCCTCCACGACGGATGAGAGATGCTGCAGCTTCAATGCACCTAGGAAGGCATCGGCATGAGAAGTCAGCATGCTCACATACCAGGGCAAGGCAATCAACAGACTAAGCGCTACAGTCAGCATAGCCACTGGACGACAACGCTTGTCGGCAAGCAACAACACAAAGACTAGCGGAAACGCACCAACGACCAATTTGCTTAGCATGGCGAAGCCGATGCCAACGGCTAACAAACCGACGAAGCCAAGAACTTCTGGACGTTTCCAGTTTGAGTCTGCAGCAAGCAGTTCACGAATGCGGATACATGCCCACAAACTCAGCAGCATGAAGGTCATCAATGGAACTTCACTCATTGCCTGCCGAGCATAGAGCACCCAATGCATCGAAAGTCCTGCCAACACCATGCCGAACATGGCCATGCGGTGAGGGACAAGGCGCACGAGTATGCCATAGAGCAGGAGCAGTGCAATTGCAGAGTACAGTATCGTTACGATGCGGACGCCTACGGCTGTCCTGCCGAACACAGAAACACCAAGGGCAACATTCCATGCAGGAACGGGTGCAGGGATGCTTGAATAGAGTCCACCCACCGTATACGGCGTCTGATCCCAAACAGCTCCATGCAAGACAATCGACTCCCCACGCACTGCATATAGTCCTTCGTCCCATGGTTGGATTTCTACGCTCCCCAGTCGCACGAGAAATGCAACGAAGATGATCAGGACCGTTGCGAGAACGGTGTGTTGTCTAGCAGTGAGCGTCATACATCACATGAGTGCATAGCCCCTTGCCTACACAAAGTAGACCATGCGTATTGGGAGTGATATCAGAAGTATTCCGATGGCTAGCCATCCCAAGATGGTTCGATAGGTATCCAACGGTTGATCTTCGGGAATTTCCGGGTGGTCAATCCGAATGAAGAAGCGAATGATGAGTGCCCACATGAGCCAGCCCTCGCCTGCTTGGAAGAGCCAGGGGAAGGCGCCGATTAGGAGTTGGAGCGGACCGCCAATGGTGCGCTGCAAGGTGTTGACGAAGTCGCTTGGCGATGGCTCCAGAAGTATGGTGTTAAGCACGGCCAACAGTGCCAGGACTCCGGCCGTGAACATGACCCACCACAATGCACGTGATATCTTACGCTGACGTGCGCCACCAACAAGAGCATACAGAACATGACCACCATCCAGACTTCCAAAGGGGGCCATGTTGAGAGCTGTAACAAAGAGACCAAACCACCCAACACATAAGAACGGATAGTGGTACATCTCGTTCATCGGTGGAACCCACTTGCCCATGGCCGTACCAATCCAGCGGAAGACCGTGAACAACGGCATGTCACCGAAATACATACCCGTGTGCGGGATTTCGCCCACCAGCCGATACTCAGGATGAAAGGCATAGATACTCTCGAATGGCGGCAGCGTCATAATGCCTACGGTGAGGATGATCAGACAGACGACGAAGCCAGCAAGCGGACCTGCCACGCCGATGTCGAAGAGCACACGTCGGTTGGGAATGAGCGATCGCGTCTTGATCACCGCACCCATGGTCCCGAACGGGATTATGGCGATGATCGGCATCGGAATAAAGAATGGCAAGGTAGCGTCGACGCCATGACGTCGTGCTGCGATGTAATGACCAAACTCATGCGCCGTGAGAAAGCTCATGATGAGCAAGGCGTAGGTCAGGCCCGTCCCCCACAAGCTTATGTCGGTGAAGTCCTTCATCGCCCATGCCGTCCCCGCCATCATGGTGCTGACGAAGGTTAGAACAAACAGCAGTGCATGAAGCCAAAGGCGATCAACCTTCTGCATTCAGCTTCTCCGGACGCATTTGTGGGAAGAGAAGCACGTCGCGAATGCTGTCGTTCTGCGTGAGCAACATCACCAGACGATCGATACCAATGCCCAGACCAGCTGTTGGTGGCATGCCGACTTCGATGGCATGTAGGAAATCTTCGTCAACCACCATGGCTTCGTCGTCACCAGCGGCACGAATACGTGCCTGGTCTTCCAGTCGCTCTCGTTGATCAATCGGATCGTTCAGCTCGGAAAAACTATTGGCAATCTCCTTGCCGTTGATGTAGAGCTCAAAGCGCTCAACAAGACCTGGCTCGGTGCGATGGGCCTTGGCAAGTGGACTCATCTCTACCGGATAATCCATCACAAAGGTTGGCTGAATCAGGTTGGGTTCGACCTTCTCACTGAAGATCTCGTCAAGCACCTTCATCGCACTCCATGACGGATCGATTGGCACGCCAATCTCTCCAGCTGCGGCGACAAGTTGCTCACGACTCATGCCACGAAGATTCTTCCCTGTGTACTCAAGAAACAGATCGAACATTCCAGCACGTTTGAATGGCACGGAAAAATCGATTGCAGCGCGAGACACATCGCCTTCATCAGCGTCACGACGCTGCTTGCTCACGTTGCCGAACTGCTGCTGAACATCAACTGCCAGCGTTCGGATGAGATCCTCCGTCATGTCCATCATCCACAAGTAATCCTTGTAGGCAACGTAGATCTCCATCGATGTGAACTCAGGGTTATGGGTCTTGTCCATCCCCTCGTTTCTAAAGTTCTTGGAGATTTCATACACGCCTTCAAAGCCCCCTACAATCAACCGTTTCAGGTAGAGCTCGTCGGCGATGCGCAGGTAGAGGTCTACATCCAACGCATTGTGGTGAGTAATGAACGGACGTGCCGTAGCACCACCGTAGAGCGGTTGGAGGATTGGTGTTTCGACTTCCAGCCAGCCACGGTCGTCGAAGTACTTGCGCATGCCGGTGATCACGCGTGAGCGTATGCGGAAGGTCGACTTGATTTCCGGGTTGGCAATAAGATCCAGATAGCGTTTTCTGTAGCGCTGCTCCTTGTCGGCAAAGGCGCTGTAACGATGAACGTTGCCTTCGGCATCGGTCTCTTCCTTGGTAAGCGGAATCAACGTGATGCTCTTGGTAAGGAGGGTGAATTCCGTCACGTGGACGCTGATCTCGCCCATGCGTGTGCGAAAGGCAAAGCCGGATGCACCAACGATGTCGCCGATGTCAAGCAGACGTAAGTTGTCGTACCACTCAGGCAGATCGTCCTTCTTGAGATAGAGCTGAATCTTGCCCGTATCGTCCTGAATATGAGCAAAGCTTGCCTTACCCATCTTGCGAAAGCTTACGATTCGTCCTGCTACGCGTACGGCGGACAGTGCCGATGTGTCGGCGTCGTCAAAGCTCCCCAGGATGTCCTGCGCACCATGCGTCTTATCAAACTGCACAGGATATGGATTGATGCCAAGTGAACGCAGTTCGGCGAGCTTAAGCCGACGCTGTTGTTCTTGATCGTTAAGTGATAGGTCTTCCATGCCGTTGTTGATTTTGAAACGAACGGCAAAAATACCTCTACTTCAGGCGATGTCGTGCTATCTCGAACAGGATAATCCCTGCAGCTACCGAGGCGTTGAGCGATGCAACCTTGCCATGCATGGGGATTTCCACGACGGTAGTGCAGGCTTCGATGACGCGCGGATGGAGTCCTTCACCTTCGCTGCCGATGACTACGGCAAGCGGACCCCCATACTCAACCTGGTCGTATCGCGATGGAGCTGGCGCTGCGGTGCCGACAACGTTCCAGCCCTGCTCACGTAGCTCGTTCAGGGTGTTGCTCACACGTTTGATCTTAGCAACAGGCAGGTGTTCGAGTGCACCGGCCGACGCTTTTACGGCCACCGGTGTAATGGGCGCGCTATAGTGCTCTGGCATTATCAACCCATAAGCACCAGCCCCTTCGGCACTGCGGGCAATGGCTCCGAGGTTGTGCGGATCCGTTATCCCGTCAAGCACTACGAGCAATGGATGCTCACTTGACGCAAGGGCTTCCTCGGTGAGCTGTGCAAGGCTGATAGGGGGCTTGGGTGGACGCAGAGCAATCACACCTTGGGCAGCATTCTTGTCGAGCTCAAGTTCACGCTCTAGATCGGCAAACTTGCGCTTGTCCATCGTTGCGAGTGGCACTCCGGCACGCTGTGCGGCAACGCGCATACGGTGGACATCGGCATCGTCCAATCCATAGACCACAAAGATTTTTTCAATGGCCGTACCGGAAGCAATGGCTTCCATCACGGCGCGCTTGCCGGCTACATAACGGTTGTTAGCCAAGGATGTCTTTCAGAATAATGCCAAATCGTGCAACATCGCAGAATGTATTGTACAATGGCACTGGTGCCATACGAATCACGTTGGGTGTACGCCAGTCTACCACAACGCCAGCAGCAATCAAGGCGTCAAAGACATCCCTGCCACCGTGGTCAAACTGAATGGAAAGCTGTGCTCCCCTGTCCTTCGGGTTTGATGGCGTGATGATGCGCACATCGGTGCGGTCACCAATTGCGGTATTGACGACCCTTTCTGCAAAGCCAGTGAGCGCGTCGCGCTTCTCTCCGATACGTTCCATTCGTGCTTCGGAGAAGATCTGGAGTGAGGCAAGCTGTGCAGCCATGGACAGCACGGGAGCATTACTCAGCTGCCAGCCATCGGCACCGTACGAGGGTTCGAAGTCCGGCTTCATCTGGAAACGTGTTGATTCTTCATTCCCCCACCAGCCAGCCAACCGTGGAAGGTCGGGTCTGTTGGCATGCCTGTCATGAACAAACACACCACCTACACCGCCAGGTCCGCTGTTGAGATACTTGTAACTGCACCACACGGCAAAGTCTGGTCCCCACTCATGCAACTGCAGATTCACATTACCAAAGGCATGAGCCAGATCAAAGCCAACGGATGCTCCAACGGCGTGGGCTTGCTTGGTGATCGTAGGAATGTCGAAGTACTGTCCGGTGTAGAAGTGGACACCGCTGAACATGACTAAGGCCAGTGTGTCAGCGTGTTGTTCTATGGCTTGTGCAATACGTGCGGCTGACAGTGTGTGCGTGCCATGATCAGGCGTGAGTTCGATAACGGCTTGCGCAGGGTCGAAACCATGCCACTGCGTCATGCTGCACACGGCATAGCGATCGGAAGGGAATTCCTGACCGACCATGAGGATTTTGAATCGCGTCTGTGTAGGCCGATAGAAGCTCACCATCATTGCATGTAGGTTGGCCGTGAGCGAGTTCATCGCTACGACTTCCGTCTCCAGTGCACCGGCGATATGGGCAAGGTGGCTTCGTAGCTGACGGTGATAGGAGAACCATGGACGTCGGCTATGCATGTGTCCTTCTACGCCCAGGTGTTGCCAGTCTTCGAGCTCTTCCATCACCATCCGCTCCGTTGCCTTGGGCATCAAGCCAAGTGAGTTCCCTGTGAAATAGATGGCTGGCGAACCGTTATGCAGCGGGAGGTGAAAGCGATCACGAAATGGTGCCAAAACGTCGGTGGCATCAAGCTCTTCGGCTTCTTGTACAAAGTGCGTCATAAGCGAACTTATATAATCGGACAGTTTTGATTTAATGCAGGGCGGTAAGAGTCAGCAAGAAAGTCCACTACTTGATTTTCAGCTTTTCTTCATGGATGTATCTTTGTTGATGCTCACCGTTCGTGCCATGATCCTGATGAGTATTGCCGTGCTCATGCTCTCGGGTTGTTACAACTACCTGGAGGTACCGCGTCCAATGTACATGCGGTGTCCAACGGAAAAGTCAAAGTATCTCAAACAAGCTGTAGAGATCTTCCAGCATAATGGGTACAATGTGACGGAGCTCGACACGGCATCCGGACTCATCATGGTTCAGGATAGCGTCGACTCTGTTGCGTGGAGGTTTACGGCGCTAACTCGCACGTGGAAGGTGGAGTATCTGACCGACAGTATTCGCGTGCAGGTGTGGAGCGTTAGCACGCGGAAGGACGGTAGCGATGTAAAGCAGACGTGGGACAAACGCTGGTCCGACGAAATCGTCAAGGATTGGATGCGCCCCATCATGACGTCGCTTGAAAGTGCATGCGGCCTAGGTTCACCGCTCACGCCAAGTCCACGCTAACACCAACACAACATCCATTACTTCACCGACGAATGTTTGGGAAGGGGCTTTGTACCACGCGGTAAGTGGGAATGCCCATTCCTCGTGCTGTTATAACGTAACGTCCAGCTCCATCATCAGCATTGCCGTAGCAATCGTCTTGCCTTGTGCGTCAAGCTTAAGACTTACCGTTCCCCCGCCACCAAGCGTGTTGTGGAGGACGAAGTTGACGGCCCATAGATTCGGGAGTTCGTATCGTTCTACTTCGCCCAGACAAATACCTTCGAAATGCTTCTTGACCTTCTCGACCGTCAGATGGTCGCGCAAGATTGGGTACCACTCTTCTTTGTAGGCAATCACGCCACAGTTGGCTGCATCACCTTTGTCACCTGACCGAGCGTGGGCAATGTCACTGAGTTTCATAGCTGGCACATGAAGTTGGGGTTGAATCAAGTCCGTCGAATCAAGACCTAGGAACGTTATGACCTTGGACGGACGTGCAAGTTAACCAACCACGTGATACGTCTGAACCAGTTCAACAGTAGGGTGCAGTGCAAACTAATCCCTAAATTTGCTGTCTACACGGAGTACCCGCTATGCAAAGAATCATGTTCAAGAGTAAGCTGCACAGGGCGCGCATTACGCAAGCCGAGTTGTACTATGAGGGCAGTCTTACGATCGACCAAGACCTCATGGAGGCGGCGGACATCATGGCGTATGAAAAGGTGAGCGTTGTCAACATCAACAATGGTGAGCGCTTCGAGACCTACGTCATCCCTGGCAAGCGTGGCTCACGTGACATCTGTGTGAATGGTGCAGCCGCACGCAAGGGACAGATTGGCGATGAGATCATCATCATCACCTATACCACCGTCCCGGATCCACAGACTGCACGTTGGGAACCCACAGTAGTGCTGCTCGACAAGCACAATCAGATCGTGAGCATCAGCCACGATGTTGAAGCATACACCAAGGTGCCACGCGACAACTAATGCGCAACCTTGCTGTTTGCATACTCGCTGCCGGCAAGGGCAAGCGTATGGGTAACCCCGACCTTGCTAAGGTGCTTACTCCCCTTGCTGGACGTCCACTCCTGGGCTACGTCCTCGAAACCGCAGCCAAACTCGACCCCAGCACTACTGTAGTCATCGCCGGTCACCAACGCGAAGCCGTTTCCTCCTACACGCTCTCCCAAGCCCCCTCAACGCTGATAGCCATACAGGATCAGCAACTGGGTACGGGACATGCCGTGATGCAGACGCGGTCAATGTTGGCTGATTCGGATTCCGACGTGATCATACTTTCTGGTGATGTGCCGCTGCTTCGGTCCACCACCTTACAGCATGTTGTACACGAGCATCAACGGTCGGGTGCAGCGTTGACCGTGCTTACGACGCGCGTAGCCGATCCCACGGGATACGGTCGCATCGTTCGCAATGCCGATGCATCGCTGGCCGAGATTGTCGAGCATAAGGATGCTACGCCGGAGCAACTCGCAATCACCGAGATCAACTCGGGCATCTACGTGGTTCATAGTGCCGTGCTCTTTTCGGCATTGGATCAGTTGAAGAATAACAATGCTCAAGGCGAGTACTATCTCACCGACATCGTCGGCATTCTCCTGTCCGAAGGACATCGCGTCGAGGCCGTGATCACTCCTGATTCTACCGAAGTACACGGAATCAACAATCCGACCGATCTGGAACGTGCTGCCGCAATCCTTGAGGAAAGAGTGAGCGTATGATAACGAACGTCGACCACCTGGGGATTGCCGTAGCCGATCTAGACAAGGCAATGGACACGTGGGGACGCCTTCTGGGCATCACGGAGTGGCATCGAGAGCAGGTTGCCGACCAAGGCGTGGAGATTGCTTCATGTCTCATCGGCAACGTCCGCATTGAGCTCACCGCTGCAACAACTTCATCGTCACCCATTGCTCGATTCATCGAGAAGCGTGGCGAAGGCATTCACCATGTTGCCCTGAGGTCGGACAGTCTGACCGATGATTTGCAGGAAGCTGCCGACAAAGGATTTACGCTTATCGACAAATCACCTCGGCATGGTGCGCACAATATGATGATCGCCTTCCTCCACCCTGCAAGTACGGGTGGGGTGTTGGTGGAATACTGCACACCACGGACCGACCAGGAATAACAGAAGGAATTTGCATGGCACAGCTCACGCTATTACGACATGGTCAGTCACAGTGGAATCTTGAGAATCGGTTTACCGGCTGGGTCGACGTAGACCTCTCTCCACTAGGCGAAGAAGAAGCCCGGAAGGCTGGTCTGCTGCTTGCGGGAATTCCGGTGGACGTCGTCTTCACGTCCGTCCTAACACGTGCCATGCGTACGGCCGAGATTGCCATGAATGCTGCTGGCATCAGCAACGTACCTATTCATCGTGATCAGGCGTTGAATGAACGACACTACGGCGATCTTCAAGGACTAAACAAGGCCGAAACAGCAGAAAAGTATGGAGCCGATATGGTCCACCAGTGGCGTCGGTCATACAACATTCCACCACCCAATGGTGAATCGTTGGAGATGACGCAGCAGCGTGTAGCCCCCTACTATTTGTCGCATATCAAGCCCTTGCTCCAACAAGGGACCAACGTACTCGTCGTGGCTCACGGCAACTCTCTCCGTGCACTCATCATGTTTGTAGAACAACTCACACCCGAGCAGATTCTACAGACGGAAGTTGCAACTGGAGTCCCCATCACCTACCAGTTAGACAATGACCTTACGATCCTTAGCAAGAAGATCCTTGCTCCTCACGACAGTTAACGTCGGCCTACTCCTACTCTCACCACAAGCATTTTCGGCTACCACCGATGCTCTGCTCGAGTCAATGAAGGCAGAGATGGGTCGGTCTTTATCGAAGATGTCAACAGCTACGCCACCGGTCTACTACCTGTCGTACGGTGTTACGGAAAACACCTCGACAAACGTAAAGGCATCGATGGGCAAACTCGTCAGCGATGTTCACGATCAGCGCCGGGTGCTCGACGTAGACCTTCGTGTTGGTTCGCATCAGCTAGACAATACCCACAGCATTCGTGGTGTAGCATTCGAGCTAGGAAGGGGCACACGAGGCGTCGAACTCCCGATTGGTAACGACGAGCTTGCCTTGCGAACGGTGATCTGGCGGGCTACCGACAAGGCCTATCGTTCGGCGGCAGAGCGCTATGAAAAGGTTGTCACCAACCTTCAGGTGAAGGTGAAGGAAGAAGATACCAGTGCCGACATGTCGGTAGAAAAGGCACTGCAGTATGTGCAGGACACACCTGAATTCACGTTCAACACCCAACGGTGGCGCGAACAAGTGCGTGCCATCTCTGCCGTGTTTGCTAACAGTCCACACATCTACAGTGGTACGGCCAGCATCTGGTCGCGCTTCATCGTCAAACGTTTTGTTACCAGCGAAGGCACCGTCGTCCGCAGCTACGAACCAATCGTACAACTTATGGTGTCATGCATGACCAAGGCATCGGACGGGATGACGTTACCGTTGTACCGCAGCTACACGGCATTCTCGGAGTCAGGTCTGCCGCCGCTCGACACGCTCTTAAAACATGCCAAGGAGATTCGTGACCTGGCAATCAAGCTTCGTGTGGCACCATTGGCAGAAACCTTTACAGGCCCAGCCATCCTCACCGGAAGAGCAAGTGGCGTGTTCTTCCACGAAATCTTCGGTCATCGCGTAGAGGGTCACCGTCAGAAGGACGTGAACAGCAGCCAGACCTTCAAGAACTTCCTCAACAAACAAATCCTTCCTGACTTCATCAGCGTCACCTTCGATCCTCACAAACGATCACTTGGCGGTGAAGATCTTGTTGGTGCATATCAGGTGGATGATGAGGGAGTTGCTGCCCAGCGTGTGGTGGCCGTTGAGAACGGCATCTTCAAGAGTTTCCTCATGGGTCGCTCGCCCATTGAACATTTTCCGAATAGCAATGGTCATGGCCGACGTCAAGCTGGCTACAAGTGCGTTGCTCGTCAGAGTAACCTGATCGTATCCGCGTCGAAAACCGTCAGCGTGCAACGCCTGCACGACATGCTTCGCGAAGAATGCAAGAAACAGAACAAGGAGTACGGTCTCCTTTTCGATGATATCGAAGGGGGCTTTACCTTTACGGGGCGGACAATTCCCAATGCCTTCAACGTATTGCCGCTGGTAGTCTACAAGGTCTATGCCGATGGCAGACCAGATGAGCTGGTTCGTGGTGTAGACCTCATCGGCACGCCACTTACTACCTTCAACAACATCGTAGCTGCTGCCGATGACACAGGCGTCTTCAACGGTGTCTGTGGCGCTGAAAGCGGTGGCGTACCAGTAAGTGCAAGCTCGCCATCCCTGCTCATCAGCACCATCGAAGTACAGAAGAAACAAAAGTCACAGGCCAAGCCACCAGTGCTGGATGCACCCTCAGTTCAATCACCATCAACAGGACAGCGCCCATGATTGCCAGTTCGAAGTTTGTCCTCACTGCCTGTGTGATTGCAGGAATGCTCTCCAGTCTACGTGTTACGGCTGCTACCGACCGTTCCGAATTGTTTCGTGCAATGGACGATGAGGTACTACGCGCCATGACCGATCTGGCGATAGGCGACCTGCCTAGGCCGTACCATATCGAAGCACGACTGACCTTTGTCAACCGCCTTGGTGGTCATGCGTCGCTGGGGTCGATCGAGAACATCGACAGCACACGCGTCAACACGCTCAGTGTCCGCGTTCGCGTTGGTACACCACAGTTCGACAACACCAATTTCTTTGATGTCAGTCTTGGCTTCTTTGGAAGTGCAGATGACGAAGAACCCTTTACCAACAGAGTTGTACCACTTGAACTTGACTACGCCACCCTACGCCGCGAGCTATGGCTTGCTCTGGATGCTTGCTACAAACAAAGCGTAGAGGTCTATGCCAAGAAGCAGGCATCGATCAAGAATAGGACTCGGTCAGACACAACCTGGGACTACTACTTTCAGGGTCCGAACACCGAGGTCGACACGTCGGTAGCATCGCTCCGTGCTTCGGCACAAACCTTCAAGAGTACGCTCGAGGCCGTAAGCGGTGAGTTCAAGCATGCCCCCTTCATCCAGGCAGCACGAGTGACGATGGAGTTCATGCCCGAGGAGCAGCTATACGTCACCAGCGAGGGCAGACGTGCGCACAAGTTCGAAGCATTTACTGGCTTCGAGATTACGGCAACCACACAAGCCCTAGATGGAATGCCCATCAGTGATTCGTATGCTGCGTACTCCATAGCCCCCTCCGATCTCCCATCGGTTGACTCACTAAAAAGCGCCGCGCGTGCAATGATTGCTCGGCTGAAGAAGCAGACTACGGCATCAAGGATGGAAGCGTATAGCGGACCCGTTCTCTTTGTTGGTCAGGCAGCTGCGGAACTCGTCGCTCAACAGTTTGCGCCATACCTGGTATCGCAACGCACGCAGGCAAGTGAGGCAGGTGCAAGCGTAGGCAACAACGCCTTGATGGCTTTCCAGAACAAAATCGGTGCGCGAGTCCTGCCGGAGTTTCTGTCAGTCCGTGCAGAACCCTCGCTGTCGGAGCTCAATGGAACTCCTGTGGCCGGGCACTTCACGGTGGATGATGAAGGATATCGTGCAGAAGACCTGCAACTTGTGGACAAGGGGTATTTGCGGACGCTGTTTGCGTCGAGAGTACCAACCAAACGAATCAAGGGTTCGAACGGACACTCTCGCAACGGTGCAGCGATGCTTGACGTGGTGCGAGTACAGTGCGAAGATTCCGATCGTGAAGAGTCAACCAAGGACCTGATCGAACGTCTCTTACAACTCGTGAAGGATCGCGAACTTGAGTATGGCATCATCGTCAACCTTGTACAGGACAGGAATCTGTTGATGACGGGGCTCTTCCCTATCATGCTGAATGACCTCCCCTTCCCATCGGGACAAGGGACGGTGCCGTTGATCAGCGTTGAGAAAATCTATCCTGACGGTCGGCGCGAACCCGTTCGCGGCGTCGAAGCAGCTGGGTTTTCACCAGGCACGTTCAAGGACATTCTTGCAGTTGGCACAGCGCCCACCGTTCACAACTACCTTGCGCCTTCAGTCGTACCTGGGTACATCTCCGGTGGATCTGGTTATTCCATTGCAACCATCATCACACCTGACCTGTTGTTTGAAGATGTGGAGATCAGACCACTTGAGTCTGACCTCCCCAAACTTCCAATGGTGGAAAGCCCCCTCAATTAGTGAGGGAGTTCCCAACGAATTCCAAGGTAGGCCATACGCGGCGAGGTTGGTCCCCACGCTAGCGAAGCGTCGAAGTACTCGCTGTACGGAGCATCGGCTGCGATCACGGGATCATTCTGGATAAAGCCGCCAAGGTTTTCCGAACCAACGTACACCTCGAGCTTATCCCAACGTTTGGTTACCTGCGCGTTAAAACGCCAATAGCCAGGGAACTCCGTTGAACGTTGATACTGCGCTGGGTTTGCAAGAGTTGATGGTAGACGTCCACCACCAGCATAGACGGCCGATGCATCAATCGTCCACTCACGCTCTTCGCTATCCCATGTTGCCGTAAACAGCATGCGATCACGGCTAATCATCGGCGCAAAGCGATCCTCGCCACCAAGAGGTACCATCACGTTAACCCAGCGGTATGCAGCTAGGAGCTCGAGTCGTTCTACAGGTGAGAACAACACCTGTCCCATCGCATGGGTCGAATAGCTTGTGCCGTGGAGGTTGCCAACCCATAACTCGCGTGGCGACCGATCGAAGTCGATCACAACACGGTTGGAGAACTGCGTATGGTAGACCTCGGCATCCAGCGTCAGCGGACGTTCACCGATTAACAAGCTATGTGTTGCGGAGAGACCGACGTTTACGCTCTGCTCAGGCAGGAATGACTGTTCGAACATGACCGATCGTGAGTTGATGAAGGCACTCATGTTCTCGGTGATCACGGTCGGTACACGCCAGCCGCTCCCTGCCGATGCACGGATGCTGGTGAGCGAGCCAACGGCCCACTTGACGTGAATGCGTGGGATGAAGCGCGTACCATACAGGTTATGGGCATCGACTCTGCTGCCTGCAACAATCGTTACGGACTTCGCTGGAGAGATGGTTGCTTCGGCAAATAGGCCAGGAACTTTTTCGATACGTGCGAAGGACTGGTTAAAGCCACGTGCTGCGGTAGTGTCAATCATCTCTTCACGCACGTCGTCGTACATGAACGAGATGCCACCAACAAGCTTGAAGTCGTCCGAGAACGTAAACGATCCGATACCACGCACGTTCAGTGTATGCTGGTATGCATCAAGCGTCCGCACACCCAACAAGCTGTTCTGCTGGTTTGTCGAGGCATTGACCACCACCGATAGTCCGCTCTCGTCGAAGCTGTCGAACGGATTCAGCAGACCAAACTTGATAAAGCCAGCCAACCGCTTGATGTTGGTATTGATCTCGAAAAGAGGCATGCCACCCGAAGCGGCAATTTGTCCGTTCTGATAGTTGTCGAGCACACCGTTGGCATAGGCCTGGAGTTCGACCTTATCGTCATTGTACCTCCACCGATGCACGACATTCAACTGATCGTACTCAGGACTGTCCTGAAAGTTATCTCCGTTATTGTCGATGTTCCCCTTCCGAATCCTGCCGTGGAGCATCGTCGTCGTTGCTAACTCATCACTCAGGTTCTGCGCACCATACAGGTTGAGCTCGAACCTGTCCATCGAGTTTGCATAGCCGTTTACGAAGAATGCAGGAGTCTTGAACGGATCGTGGACACAGACGTTGATCTGCCCTGTCTGCCCCTCGTAGCCACTCACGACCGACCCTGCACCCTTGGCAATGCTGATGCTCTCCATAAATGGACCAGGGATGTGGTCGAAACCAAAGGGAATTTCGATTCCACGAAAGATCGGTGTGGCCTCGACCAACACGTCGGTGTAGAGTCCGCTTAACCCCAGCATCTGAATCTGCCGCGCACCGCTTACGGCATCAGCATAGTTCACTTCGACGCTTGGACTGCGTTCGAAGCTTTCTGCCAGCGAACAGCATGCTGCGCGACGTAGTTCACGTGACGAGACCACCTCGGTACGTTGTGGTGCAGGACTAACCCGCGCCTGTTCGGCTTCGACCTCTACGGTTCTTGCTCGCATCGAGCCAATGGAATCCTGTTCGGTTCCGTGATCATGATCGTGGTCATGCTGCTGCGCAAGACCATTGCTGCTAGCCAACGCTAGCAAGCTTGCCAGGATGGCAATCTTTACTATTGTAGACATGATAATCCTAGATATCTGGTTAAAAAAACGAGAGATATCTAGTGGCTACAAGCGTAGCGGACGCACCTCGGGAGTGGGCGGATGGTCTGAGTACAAGATGTGCAAATAGCTATATAGCGCTGCATTGCACGCCGAAGAAGCTGGGACTTGTGCAAGGATCTGCGGAAGGTGCAGGACATATTTAACGACCGTGCAGATCTTGGAAAAGGCCGGCGTTATATGCTCGGCAACACGAAGTATCTGTAGTTGATGGATGGCTATAACGTCCGTACAACAATCCTCGTCGGCGGCTTCCTCTTCTTCACAACATGAGGCAGTGGACTCACAGACCGTCGTACACAAATGAACCACATGCGGAATCCCTGTGGCAGATGCCACCACAACAAGGCCAAGCAGGGAGATGAAAAGGTTCCGAAGGAGGTTCATTTACAGGAAAACTGACATGTTGACAGAATTACGTAAGAAATCGCTTGTTTCTTCTAAGAATAACCTGTTTATTCGAAACTAAGGATTGTTGCTGTTTTACCCACGCGTTTGACGGGGATGCCATGTCTGAAATTGTCAAACAGTTCACGAGCGGCAGTGTTGTCATCGAATGGCGACCCGACCTTTGCGAGCACAGCTCATTTTGTTTCCGCCTATTGCCCGAGGTGTTCAACCCTCGAGTGAATCCTTGGATACAGCCCGAGAATGCCTCTACCGAACAACTGATTCAAGTTGTGCGGCAATGTCCAAGTGGCTCGCTTCGCATACAGGGAGACGCTGATCCATCAAAAAGGACGCAGCCACAGGACCAGGCAGAAGGAGTACCTGCTGCAGGCAATGCGGAAAACGAATCAGCAAGCCAGCCCCTTACCAACGTCAAAGTCAACGTTGTTGGCGGAGGCCCCCTGGAGGTACGTGGGGAGGTAACCATCCAGGAACCCGGTGGTGCCGAGCGAAGAAGTCAGCGAGTAATCAATCTTTGCCGCTGCGGGCATTCCAAAACGAAACCGTATTGCGACCTATCACACCTTGAATACCCAGGTTGGGATCTTGAGTAGTGTCACTTTTTTCTTGTTGACAAGTCAATGCCGTACAACCTCACGGTTTACCCCCTATCTTTGCAGGCAATGAAAAGTCTCATCACGCTCTTGTTCTTCGTTTGCTGCGCAACCATGAATGTTGTCGCTGCAGATGTAGTCGACTACCTCCGTGCAAGGTCAACCGGTGCGGCAGTCGTTATTGAGTGGCGTTCCTTAAGCGAGACTGGAATTACTCGATACGAAATCGAACGTGCAGGCGATAATGGTGTGTTCCGGTATGTTGCAACGGTTGACGTAAAGGGCAGCAATCAGTCGTACGACTACACCGACAGTGAGGCATTCAACAAGCCTGACGGTAGTAAGATCAGCAGCAACTACTTCACCTATCGTATTCGAATTGTCTACTCCAACAACAGTTCTTCCTACAGCAGTTCTGTTGGTGTTACGCATAGCGTTAGCAGCATTAAGCGTACATGGGGTATGATCAAGCAGATGTTTAGATAAGGAGAGCGGGCTCTGTATCCGCATATTGAATTCCTAGGCGGACGCTTCATCCCAACTGCGGGCATTGTCCTCGCGTTAGTCCTAGCCCCTTTCATCCAACTACACGCACAGTCCATTCCAGAACGATGCGGCTTTAGTCCGCTACTGGAGCACGGCCTTACGTCGAAGGACGGCGAGGTGATTGCGGGTGGGCAGCGTCCTGTGCTGCCTGAGTTTGCGGAGAGTGCAACAAAACGTTTTCGGGTGCATTACACGCGAGTGGGTGCCGATGCCGTACCAGCGAGTGACGATGACGTGAATGGCATTCCGGATTTTGTCGAGTCATGCCTGGCCGCGCTTGAACTCGCATGGACAACATACACGACCATCGGTTATGTGGCGCCACCGAATGACGGCGAAGCCGGTGGGTCGAGTGCTATCGACGTCTATCTTCACGACCTTAGCAAGGCCGGCAGTGGCGGTACGGGCTGGTATGGGAATACGGTCCCCGAGCAGCGCGTAGCGTCGGGGCCACCAGAACGCTACACCGCCTGGATGGAATTCGACAACGACTTCTCTGCCGACGATAGGAATCTCAATGGGAATCCTGTGTATGCGACCATCGGTATCGATGCGCTCAAGGTTACTTGTGCCCATGAATTGCACCACGTGTTTCAGATCGGTAGCTACGGCACCAACTATGTGCAGACCATGCTCTATGAGTTCAGTTCCACATGGATGGAACAGCGCCTGTTTCCAGAGATACCGGACTGGGTAAGCTACTCCAGCAATCTGTTCAAGTTGCCTGCTGCCTATCCGTTCAGCTCGTATAGCGGATCCAATGGATACGCCTGGGGATTCTATGGCAACATTCTTCATGCTCATGGTGGCGACGGTCTGCTGTTGAATACATGGGAACGCATTGGTGCAAACGAGCCACCGTTCACGGCCTTGGTGCACGGCACGCAGGATGTTGGCAAGGACTTCTCTGCTGTGTTTTGTCAGGAGCTTGGCACGTTCTACCACACGGCATCGCGTGACAATGTGAATGACGGATTGCGATTTGGCAGTCGTCTGCCCGAGATCATGCTCACGGCAGATCAGCGCGCCGTTGCTCCCTCGGAGCTTGCAACTGGCACGTTGCGGGCATTTGAAGTCAAGGCCTACCGATTTGCCATTCCATCATCAGTCACCGACGAGCTTGTAAGTACGGCCATCATCGTAACGTGGCCCGACCAGCTTGCGTTGCAGCGCGCCGTACAGGACGAGCGAATACCGTACTCACTTACGCTCACGTCCACCCCGTTACCAACCGACATTCCTATTGGCGGTACTCATTGGGCTGTACGTGTACAACCACCGGAGCTATGCGTGTGGGTCGACGGACAATTGAATCAACGCATCGGCGCACCCTATCCGCAGCCAGTGCACCTTAAGACTTCGCGAACTGTCTATGTGCCTACCCCTACGGCTCAGCACATGGACAACGTCGACGTGCGCCTTCTCACCATGGAGTACGTTGTCAAACAACGGTCTACCATCACCGTACAGTTGGATGCCAACAGGCTCGTAATACCCTTGCAACTCGAAAGCACGGTTGGACCAGGCATGTACCTCGTAGAGTGCCGACATAACGGCATAACAACACTCACCAAGCTGGTAGTGCGCGAATGACGGAACTGGTTGGAAAGGGGCTGAGTAAGGCGTATGGTCAGCGCACGATCGTGAGCAACTTCGACGCGTCGGCAAAGAGTGGCGATTGCCTGGGCATCATCGGACCCAATGGCTCGGGCAAGAGCACGGTGCTGAAGATGCTTGGTGGTTTGCTGCGTCCGGATAACGGTCAGGTTACCCTGCATCACAACAACACGGTAGTGAACGATCCGCTACAGCATAGCGGACTCGTAGCGCCATGGCTACAGGTATACGAAGAGTTCACGGTCACCGAGTTGCTTGATCTTCAGCAACGACTTCATGGCAGCCCCGTCAACGAGCAGGTTCGCACCGATACGCTTGAACGGTTAGGCCTTCAGAGCAGACAGAACGACGCAGTTCGCGAGTTAAGCAGTGGTCTGCGGCAGCGCGTCCTGCTTGCCCTGGCTGTACAACGCAATCCCCTTGTGTTGTTGTTGGACGAGCCGTCCATCACACTTGATGTGCAGGGCAAGGATTTGGTTGAGTCTGAAATAGAACGACACCGCCTTTCGGGCGGTGTCGTGATTCTTGCTACCAATGATCCTGACGAAGTGCGTTGGTGCACTTCTACCGTAAGTCTGCTTACTTAGGCTGCTGGAATACTGGGCTTGCGCTTTCCTTGACGAAGCCGTATGCACGGATTTCAAGCTTTGCATGCTCAGGATGTGTTGTCTTGCAGCTCATCAAAGCTGAGTACTGTCCTTTTTGTGTCGGTACGACAGTACCTACAACATCCAGCTTACCACCGGCCTTGATCGTTACCTTGTCATGTTGGTTTACCACAAGGCCATTGTCCGTTGCCCAGTCGCTCAGCGTAACATCCTGATCGGAGTTGTTGTGGATGGTGACCGTTGTGTTTGACGTCTGACCAACTTCCAGACCTTGGAAAGAGAAGTAGATGCTTGGCGTCATTGACAGAGCGCGAACGATGTCGGCCTTCAAGAACAAGAAGGTCGTCTTCTCCGTTGTGTCCATGTCGGCAGGAACGGCCGTACCATTCTTGTGGAATGCCTCGCGGGCATTGAAGGCAGCAAGGTCCATCCACCGAACGGTGATGCTCTTGGTGATGTTACCACTCTGAGCTGGGCTGATGTTGAGTTTAACGCCCATGGTGCTTACATCATTTGGATCTACTTCGAACTTGTCTGGATCCGTCTTTGTACAACCACAACCTGGCTTGACTTCGATGAGCTTCATCGGTCCAGTGCCAGCATTCTTCATCTTGATGGTGGCTTCCAGGTGTCCGTCCGTTGGTGGCTTGGTCTTCCCCCAATCGTACGTTTCGCCGCCAACAATCTCCAGCTTACTCTTTGATGTAGGAGCAGTGGCTGGTTGTGCCTGCAAGGCAACGCAGAACAACAGCATAGCTGCTACCGAAAAAAGAACCTTCATGAATCCTCCAATGTTTACGGAAATCATCGTGTACATGTGCCGACAGTCAAGAAAATGGTGACGTCAAGCGTCGGTGTAAACGATAAACTTGCTTCGAAATTACGACTTCATCCGTAGGTGCTACATCCCCCGAGAAAGTCGCACGCCAAAACCAACCGAGTAGTACCGCCAGGTTCCGGTGGCTGCCAGGCTCGTTAGAGGCACGGAGAACTGCATCAGTGGCGTGAGAACGTACCCGGTGGAAAGCGGTACGTCATACTGAAGCGATAGCACCGGCTCAACGTAGAAGGAGCTTCGCTGGGCAAAGGTCGAGGAGTCTACATCCCGCATCTTGGTGGTCTGTCCCTGATACTGGAAGTAGAAATCGTCAGGTGCAAGAATCTTCTCGGCCAGCTTGGCCTTGCTCGACAAAGCAAACGATCCACGCACCTGCAAGCCCACGGCTGCATGGGTGTTGAACAGGCGGGCACGAGCACCGCCGGAAAGCGTCAGGTACGACACCGAGGCATCGAGTTGCCATTCTGTGATGACCATGCGGACAACGTTGTCAGGCGAGATCCGCGGCAACGTATCGCCTTCGGCAACCAACCATGACTGTTGATATGAAGCACCAAGAGCAGCAGTAATAGCCAACCACGGTTCTATCCACTGCTCTGCCTGGAGCGCGAAGCTAAATGGGATGCCACGTCCGCCAGTAAACGAACAACATGGCAAGGTGAGCTCCGAGTACAGCAAGTCCGATTGCTGCAAAGCATAGCCTGCAACGGCTTCGAGGCCGACGTACCGTGTAGGCATGTGCTGTGGCTGTCGTGGACTCCATTCCCACTCATAGCCCTGTGCCTTGGCGCACTGAGGTATTAGCAGCCAGGTGCATGCAAACACCATCAGGATACCATGCCACATCCTCATTGCTTGACCACCACATGTCGTGCGAGGTGATCTTCCTTCGTAGCAACGATGATGTAGATTCCTGACGGATACTTCCCGAGGTCGATGTCGCCGGCACCCTTGACAGCAACAGTCTCAAGCACGGCACCGTAGGTGTCTACGACTGCAACCTGCACGGTGCTGCTGTCCAGCGTTTCAACTTGCACGTGGACGGTGTTCGACGTCGGGTTAGGCCAGGCATTCATACGCAATACACCCGAGGTTGCCGTCTTGAAGGGAAGGCCGCATACAGAGTCCACCACGAACTGACCGCTTACGGCATGCACGGTAAAGATGTTGGCACAACCATCATTGCCAATCAACGTTGTCTGCCGTTTGATGCTCAGCTCCGTTGCTGCCGCATTCCCCAGGTAGGTATCAAACGTGAGCATGGCAAACGTGTCGCGTGCAGCGAACGAGCCGCCAGAGCGAAGCTGGATCTGGAGGTAGCCACGTGGACTCTCCATGAGTTGGAGCACCGTACTGCCTTCCGATGCCGTGCCACCCGTGACGATACCACGGAAGCGCAGCAGCGATGGATCGAACGACAACGTCAGACTCGACGTCTGAGCCAGGGCAATGCTTCGTGCATCAACAAGTACCGGTATGTTGATCACCGTGCCGGGCTGTGCTTTGACGACGGGTAGCTGTACTCGGATACTGTCGGAGCGGACGCTGGAACCTGACATGGAAATCCGGACAGGAGGTCCGAAGGCATTCGTATAGAGCACCAGCGTCGCATTCAGCGTTTCAAGTTGTGTTGGTTGATACGATACCTTTAACTCGATCGTACCATCAACATCGATGGGTGGAATTGGGTCGTGCGGACTCATCGTTATTGCTGCACCAGGCGGCTCTACATGCGCGCTATCAATGCGGGCAATGATGTTCCCCGTATTCTTCACAAACACCGATCGAACTACGGCCGACGGACAGCTCTCATGCATCACCACAGAGCCAAAGTCGATTTGCTGCGGTGTAACCGACACCTGTGGCTTTCTTGCAAACCCTCTGAAGACAAGTACTTTTTGGTCGGCACCATCGGGGATACCACGAACCGATCGCGTGAGCAAATCGGTCTGGATCACGTAACGTTCGATGTGCAGTCCGCCATTGATGGGTTTGAACCGAACATGTAGCGTATCGAACTCATTCGTGCGAGTGTCCAAGCCCCCTTCCATCAATGACTTTTCGATGATGAAGGCTGCAGTATCCGAAGGCGTGCCGATTTCCGTTTCACTCAAATACCGAATGTGAATGTTGCCGGTGTTCTTGAGGATGATCTTTGCAAGCTTTCCACCAGAGCCATCGGCATTCACGTCGGCAAAATCAATGGTATCGGCGAGCATGCCGGGGCGTACTGTTACAGGAGGTGGGACGCCATTTGCAGCATCCACGGTGAGTTCCTGTTTTACGCCGACGCCAGACAAGCTGGTTGTCACGGAGTCCGCATTACTTCCCTGATTAGGTCGGTAGACCACAATGAAATCAGCACTATCCTTCCCCACGTTGTGAGGTCGGTACTTCAAATCCCACGTCAGACTTTTATGTGGTGCAAACACCGCTGTCTGCAACGTATCAACCACAAACTCTGGTGATCCGACAACGCTTGTGCGATAGACCAACTTCTGCTGCTCAACCGGAATCGGTATGCTCGAAGCGTTTCCAATCGCATAGGATTCGGAAGGGGGCTGCGGTGACGGGAGAACATACACACTGTCGAATCGGATGACTGGCTTGTTGGTGGCCACCGTATTGCGCGTCTTCAAGGCCAGCATCAGAAACCGCTTGAACACTGCTGGTCCTAGCGTATCGGTTTGCGAAACGACGCGTAGTTCAAGGAATGCCTTGGCAATCACATCAGGTGGAAACACCGGATTGTTCTTCACGGCCTTGTACAGCACGTGAAGCGTATCGGTACTATGCGGTGCGATGATGTACGGAAGAATTTCGACGCCTTCGAACTCCTCCTTGCGTGGGTCGGACGGCAACACATCCGGTGTGTTCACAATCTGGTAGTACGGTTCGGCATTGGGATTGGTCTGAAGGATACAGACAGGCACGTCACCATTATTGCGCACGTAGAACGGGACGCTTACGGGATAGCCCTCCAACGTCACCCCAAAATCCATCACGGTATCGGCACGATTATTATCGTCCCAATACACCTCGACATTCGGTTGTGCCAGTGCAGGCATGCACCAACACATGATAAGCAGTGCAAGAACGTGGCGAATTGCCACTCGTGACATTACCAAGAACCAATCAACGAGGTAAGCAAACCAGGGAGTACGCCAAGGACGACGATGGCTACCGAGCAAATGGCAACCGTGAGGCCGGCCATTCCGGTTTGCGCCGATGGCTGTGTATCGTGCGAGTCTTGGAAGTACATCTTGACCACCAGTCCTAGGTAGAACCAAACAGAGATCACTGATGATGCCACTGCGATGATCGTTAGCCATGTGAAGCCACTTTCGACTGCCGAATAGAACAGAAGGTACTTTCCAAAGAAACCAGCGAATGGCGGTATGCCTGCAAGCGAGAACATGAACATGGCCATGACGGCTGCCAACATTGGGTGGCGCTTCGACAAACCGGCGTAACCATCGAGTTCCAACGATGCATCGTTTTCGTTCTCAAGGATGCCGACAACCACGAAGGCACCAAGTTGCATGAAGGTATAGGCCGTAAGATAGAAGATGATGGCTTGATGTCCATTGGCCGTTCCTGCAACGAGTCCCATCAACACATAGCCAGCATGAGCTACGGATGAGTACGCCAGCATACGTTTGATGTTGGTTTGCACCACTGCTGTGATGTTTCCAACCAGCATTGTTACGGCCGAGATCACGGCAAGCATCGTCTGCAGCGTCGGCGTCATCGCAGCCCCTTGCACCATTGGCATGAGCACCGTAAAGAGTGGGATCAAAGCAGAGAAGGCCGCGGCCTTACCTGCCGTACTCATGAACGATGTAACGACCGTAGGCGCACCTTCGTAGACGTCGGGTGCCCACTGATGGAATGGGAATGCAGCAATCTTAAACGATAGACCGACGGCAATCAACACTGCACCAACGGCAAGTAGTACCGGGAACTGGCTCGTACCAGCCACGATGGTGGCAAGGATCACGCTGTAGTCAAGCGATGTTGTTGCACCATAGAGCATGGCCATACCGTAGGCCAGGAAGCCCGAGGCAAACGCGCCAAGGAGGAAATACTTGAGTCCGCTTTCTACACTCCGTATCCTGTCGCGCAGGAACCCCGCCATAATGTAGAAGCTAATCGACATCAACTCGACACCAACGAAGAGCACCAGAAGATTCCGAGCGTGGGCCATGAGCATCATTCCGGCAATACTGCTCACCAGCATGGTATAGAATTCGTCGAAGCCACCGCCATTGCGTTCCATGTACTCCCGCGCAGCCAGCATGGCCAGCACACCAGTGCCACAGAAGAGCAAGTCGAAGTAGGCAGCAACACCACCAACGACAATCATGTTGTGGAAGGTGGTTCCACTATGCCAGAAGGTGAGGATGCTGAGCAATCCTGTGAGGACAAGCGTTGCCATGTAGTAGCCGTACACCAAGCGGGACTGTCCACGAGAGAATGCCTGGATTACAATGCCAATGCCACCCAGAGCAAGCCAGATGACAACAAGGGGAAGCGAGCCAAAGAAATCGATTTGCATGGTTAGTGCTGGTTTTGCGCTGTAGTGTTAAAGGTGATTTGTTCTACTTGCGACACCACATGGCGCACACTGTTTTCTGCCAGATCCATAAAGGTTCGTGGTGCCACACCGATCCAAATCATGAGGATGGTGAGTGGTATCAGCTGCCAATACTCCAGTCGTGTGAGATCACGCAGATGATGGTTCTCGGGATTTTCGTTCTGTCCGAACATCACGCGTTGGAACATCCACAACAAATAACATGCGGCAAAGATTACGCCCGTGGCTGCGATAACGCCATATGCCCAATGATTGAGAATTGGACTGGTAAATGCACCCATGAGGGTAAGGAACTCTCCAACAAAACCATTGAGTCCAGGAAGGCCTACCGAGGCAAGCATGGCAATCATGAAGAGCACGGCAAACTTGGGCATGACCTTGGTGATACCACCGTACTCGGCTATTTCACGAGTATGCCTGCGCTCGTACAGTACGCCAACGCAAATAAAGAGGGCGCCGGTGCTCAAGCCGTGATTGACCATTTGAATTACGGCACCTTGCACTCCGACAACCGTCATCGAAAAGATGCCCAGTACGACAAAGCCCATGTGGCTTACCGAGGAATAGGCAACCAGCTTCTTGAAATCCGTCTGCACCATGGCCACCAGGGCACCATAGATGATGCCGACAACGGCCAGCACACTCATTACGCTTGCAAGCTCCACCGATGCTTGTGGGAATAGCTCAAGGTTGAAACGAATCAAACCATAGCTACCCATCTTTAGCAGCAGCGATGCAAGAATCACGGAACCGGCCGTCGGCGCCTGAACGTGAGCATCGGGCAACCAGGTGTGGAATGGGAATAGCGGAACCTTGATGCAGAAGCTCAAGGCAAAGGCCAGGAAGAGCCAGAACTGAATATCGGCAGGAATGTTGGGTCCTACTGCTCTTAGCTTTAACAGGTCAGTCGTAAATCCCAGCCCCTGCGCTTCGGCTGCAAAACCAAGCCAGAGGATGGCAATGAGCATGAGGAGTGAACCGACCAACGTGTACAGGAAGAACTTCACTGCAGCATACACACGGTTCTGTCCGCCCCACACGCCGATAATGAACACCATCGGAATCAGGATCAATTCCCAGAACACGTAGAACAGGAAGGTATCGAGGGCAACGAAGACACCAGTCATCCCAAACTGCAGAAGCAGCATGAGCAGATAGTACTCCTTGTGGCGCTGCTTGATGCTTTTCAGACTCACCAGAATTGCCACCGGCATGATAAACGTCGTAAGCAACACCAGCAACAAGCTGGTACCATCAATGCCAATGCGGAACCCGGAGTCGAGTGCGGCAATCCATTGGGTATTCACAACAAACTGCATGGCATGCGTGCCTGCATCGAAGCCAGGCAGCAAGAACAACGAACCCACGAAGGTGAGGACGGTGGTAACCAGAGCGATACTCTTGATTGCTCGCTCTTGAGTTTTTTGTGTTAATGCAATCGCAACTGCCCCAGCCACAGGCGCAAAGAGCGAGAAGAGGAGAGCGGTTACGCCCATAAGATGAATCGTCCCAATGGTGTCATGCAAAGAGATGCTTCTTTATAGCGGTGCAATATAGCAAGCAATTCCCTTGGACTAAGGGTTCTCTCTATTGGACGCTACTCCGTAACTTGGGGTGAACGACCTACGTGATCATGCGTACGCACCTATGCTCAGAACCGATCAGAATGCAGAGTTAAGAGAGGCAATCGCCGCAGCACGGCGTGACCTTGTCACAAGTCCGCAGCCTGGCATTGTCAAACCTGCCCTTGAGCATGCCCATCATCTGGCTACCGTCTGTGACGACCCCGAGCTCCTTACCGAACTCGGCATCGTCCTTGCCCAACACTACAACAACTTTGGGAACACGTCCCTCGCCCAGGAGTGGCTGCAAAAATCGCGAGCATGGGCAGGATCAAACGTCGAGTCCATTGCCTGGGTAACGTATACGCAAGCTGGTATGCTGCTCAATGAGCGTAAGGCGGACGAGGTCCTGGAACTCCTTGCGCCCTATCACTCGACCGATGTCGTGACGGACAAACGACTGAATGCTCGCATCCAGACCATGCGGGCCTGCGCTCTTGATTCCATCGGCTTGGTGGACGATGCCGAACAGGCCTTCAAGACGGCTATCCTTTTGCGCGAAGAATTGAACGACGAGGTCGGCCTGGCAACGGTCTACTACAACTTTGGCGAATTCTGCATGCGCAGGGATGACGATGTGCGTGCACTTGAGTACTTCCAGAAAACCCGCGCCATCGAGCTTAAGAAACGCAATAACGTCGGCCTAGCTCAGACGTGCTGTCACCTGGCCATGCTTCATGCCAAAAACGGAGAGCGTGATCAGGCCATGGAGGCCTACAAACAGGCACAGGATTGTGCACTTGCGGCAGGAGTGCCAATGGTCGTTGCCATGGTCAAGGCCAATGGAGCGGAACTCTACGGTCAGCTCAAGAACAAGACGGCCCAACTCGCCTCGTTGCTCGATGCAAAAACCTACCTGGATCGACATCGGTTTGATAGCATTCGTGGCCAGGTGTTGGGGAATCTTGCAAGCGTCTACGTGGACAACAACGAGCTGGACAAGGCGCTACCGCTGTTGGACGAAGCACTGGAAATCAGCAGGAAGGAAGGGCATAAGTATGCTCAGGGCTATTGGCTCTACACCAAGGGTAGACTGCTGAACATGAAAGGCAAGTTTGCAGAGGCCATTCCTTTGCTTACCGAGGCACGCGACTGTTTGGCTTCCGTTCAAGCTCACGTGTATACGTTGCATGCATTCGCAGAACTGGCTCGTGCGCAGGCAGGACTTGGCATCACCAACGATGCCTTCAAGACAATGTCGGAATGGGCTACGGTTTACGTCGAGCAACACACCGAAGGTCTTCAGGCACGGATGCGTCGGCTCCAGCGTCTGCGTGAACAGGAGAAACTCGACCACGACAAGGAAGTCTTCCGTCTGCGTAGCGTTGAACTGGCAGCTGCCAATGAAAAGTTGGCCCAAGTGAATGCTCGACTGGAAGAAACAAACAAAACTGTGCTCCTGGCAAACAAGGAACTTGTCGACCTTGCATCAGAGAAGGACGAGTTCATGACCATCGCCGCGCACGACTTGCGCAATCCCCTCTCCGATATGCGATCGATGCTCCAAACGGTTATCAATCACTACGATCTGATTGGCCGTGACGATGTCTTTGATGTATGCCGGGATTTGCTGTCGACGGTGACGCGCATGGAAGCAACCATCCACTCCTTCCTGGAGATTAGTCGGTCGGACAAGCGGACAAGTGGACTCAACATTGACAAGGTTGATCTCGTGCGCTTTGCCCATCGTGCTGCAGAGCGACATTTTGCACGGGCTGACTCGAAGGATATCTCCATTCAAGTGCTTGCCGCTACAGCTTCGGTTTGGGCATGGGGCGATCCGTCGATCATCGATGCAGTACTCGACAACCTGGTAAGCAATGCGGTGAAGTACAGTCCCTACAATTCTGTCGTGACGATTCACGCACAGCATAGCAATGGCTATCCAGAGGTGAAGGTTTGCGACGAGGGTCCTGGTGTTTCGTCGCAGGACCGATCGAAACTCTTTACCAAATACTCACGTATCGGCAACCGCCCGACTGGCGGAGAAGAGAGTATCGGTCTTGGCCTCTACCTTGCCAAACGCATGTCGGAGCGAATGAAAGGAACCATTGAGTATGCAGACCAACCTGGTGGTGGAGCGGCATTCACGCTACGAATGCAACCAGTCGATTAAGAATTCGAGGATTGTATCCCGCATCATTGGCGCATGTTTCGCCATCGTCCTCACATGGACCTTGCTACCAACAACACTCACTGCACAAATACTCGGTGTGCAATGGGATTGGCTTACGCCTACACCCACAGGCGTTCGGTTAACGGATGTTACGTCGTTTGATGGTGGCGTAGTCATTGCCTGTGGCGATCAGTCTACGTTACTGCGCAGTACGGATAATGGTGCTACATGGTCTTCACTGGGATCGGCTTACGCCTTTGCACATGTAGGGCGGACAACAACCTCATGCTGGGCTCTGACTGTCGATGCACAGTTGTTTGCTTCTACGGATGCTGGACTCACGTGGTCGGCAGTGCAGGTACCTAGCCCCCTATCGGCAATGTGTTTGGAAACAAGCGGCAACAACATTGTTGTCAGTGGTGGTATCGATGCAGTAGCCTACTCTACGGATGGTGGAGCTACATGGCGCAACAAGACGTTGGACCTTGGTATGGTGGCTCAGGCAGGTATCGATAGTGCTGGTACGTTCTATGTTCAGAATGCCCAAGGAAAGGTCGTATCGTTCGGCGCCGATGGTACAACGATCAAACAGTATCCGGCTCCGTACAATGGATCATTCACACACTTTGCCGTCTCCCCTGCTGGCACATTGGCCATGGGCACACCGGACAAGGGTGTATTCGTTTGGTCGAAAACATCAATGTTCTGGTCGTTCTCTACCATGCCCCTTACCCAGCCAATTGCTGGGCTGGCAAGCTTGCACACTGGATACTTCATCGCCTCGACCGTACAAGGCACGATCTACACGTCGAATGATGATGGCAAGAACTTCAGCAATACGTCATCTTCATTTGCACCAGTTGTTGCTCAGGCATTTACGGTTGCCGATGATGGCTCCTGGCTTGGCGTCGGCACGGATGGCTTGATCATCAGAGCTGATGCATTTTCACCTACATGGTCATCCGTTGTTGAACGAAGCTTGAGTGTGATCACTGCCGTGCATTCAACGTCGACTGGTGTTCTCGTGTATGGTTGCGCCGATGGATCGTTGTTCAAGCGGAATGCTGGTAGCTCTGAGTGGACAAAACTTCAAAGTCCGACAAACAGCCAAATCCGTTCCCTTTGTTCGAATGATGATGGAACGCTCTTTCTTGCATCGGAAGTCAGCGGTGACGGCCATGGCTTGTTCACGTCTGCAGATGATGGTGTAACGTGGAGTGCACTTACCTCCGCCGATCTCTCAACGGCTGCAGGATTCGAAGGACTCTCGATGTCGGGCAGTGGAACTGGTTATGGCATTTCGCTCGGCAGACTGTATAAGACCCTTGATGCAGGGGCGACGTGGACAGTCGTACCGTTCGTCGTTGATGGCTTGCCACTCACGTTCGACAAGGTGTTTGATGTCGTGAATGCCTCGACGTTGTGGTGTACGGCAGTGGGCGACTCCAACCTGTATCGAACAACCGATGGTGGAGCCACGTTTACGCGAATCAACCATACTGGATTCGGCAAGCCGTTGTTCGTTGAAGGAGTAAGCGCCGATGTTGTCTATACGGGTTCTGTAGTCTCGTTCAATGTGTCAACGGATGGTGGTGCAACGTGGACACGTACACCACAGACGGCGAAGTACAACGACGTTGCATCAAGCACAAGCAGTGGACTTCTCGCTGCATTTTCACGAGACGTGTTGTACCTGCGAAGACCAACCGATGCAACATGGAGCGGCTTCGGCATTCCAGGTAACATCCAACCACAACGGTCGTCGGCACCAAAGGCGATGGCATGGCTCGATAACGATCACGTTGTACTCTCCGTTGGTATCGGATGCCTTGTGCAGGCAACATTGCAAACGATTTCTTCCGTGACAAACGATGATGTAAAACCAACAACACCACTCACTGTTGTAAACGGAAGCGGGATACTCTTTGGTCCAAACAACAGCATTAGCGATGCCGTCGACGTAGAGTTGCTCGACGCAACAGGCAAGTCCGTCACGCAGGCAAGCGTGTTTGCCGATACAGCACGAATGCGCCTCGATATACCGTCACGTCCACCAGCAGGCCTCTACACGCTTCGCAGTCAGTCGGTAAGGGGCTCAAGGCATTCGCAGGCACCAGCACTGTTAGGTTACGTGTTGCTCTGGTAGGCTGATCTGCAGTAGCACCACATTCGGGCATGTTCGTTGGCAGGAGGATCGGCGTTGGCTGGTCTAACTAGCCCCCTTGCCATAACAAGATCCTGCTATAAACAGCAAACCCCGGATTGACCGGGGTTCACCGTGACCTCAATTCGCACAGCCACTTACGCTTTTTGACACGTTGCACTAGTGCACCGCGTTGACCTCAAGTTGCCTAAGTAGTGTCATGCGATTTTCTATAGCCCAGCGCGCCAGATGACGCCAAGTCGGGCATTAATGTTATTCCACATTGTTGGTGAAAAGACCGACGGAGATGCACCTTGAATAACCAAGTACGGTGTTAGCAACTGTCCGCGGTATCCGAACATACCAACCATAAAATCTTGTCCAACTCCTATTTGTAGTCCAACTCTCGGCATATACGGAACATCCGTTCGCCACTTGATGCTCGTCTGCGGTGCCCCCGGCAGATTGCTTGGTGGCTCGCCTTCCCAGATCTCGTGTTGCCAGACGATGGAGTTGCTGTTCACGAGTGGTAGGTCGGCCGTTATGCCAGCCATGACAAACATGCCTTCCACCGTCAACTGGGCCTTTGCGGAAAACGCAGCTGCCAGGAATAGCGTGTTTGACTGGGCCTCAAAAATAGCATTGTATGCGTAAATGTCGTTGGCAATGGGCGTCGTTGTCTTTGCCTCTGCATACCGCCACTCGGCATTGATCGTGGCAACAAAACCGATGTCGGAAAAGAGTGGACGATACTCCAACGACGGACCAATGCCGGCACCAAAGCCGCGTCCGCCTTCTGGCTTCACCGTGAAGGGTGGACTCCCCGGAGCAGTGCCGCCAAGAATGTCAACCGTGAGCGTACCAAAGTTCACGGCATAGTAGGCAGAGGTGTTGAAGCCCAACCACCATTCGCTCTTTCGAATGAGTGTGTCTCGGGGCATGAGCAACTCGTCGTCGACGCCAGTCTGAAACACCTGCGACGTAGCAGCCGTTGCAAATACCACGATTGCCGAGCAGGCCACGATGATCTTCTGCAACGTCATCGTAGTAGCTGTGCCTTGATAATCACACGACTGCCTTCGGTGACGGACGTGTCGTTGATGGGGAATGCCAGCAACAAGATGTTGTACAGGCCTTGCGATGCAATGTCTGGCGCTTTAAAGGTGACTTCGTATCCGATGCCGAGTGGATATTCCATGTTCACGACAGGCTGACCCTTCTCGTTCTCCAGGATAGCAATTTCACGTCCGCCAATGTCGAACACCTTTGCGGTAAGCAACAACCGGTCATCGGCATTAAACCGCACGGTGGTCTTTGTCTTGAACGGATTCTCCAGGATGCGTGCATTCGAAATGATGGCATTCGGCACCTGGATGAAAATGGTGTCGATGATTTCGAGCGAATCACCGTAGAACGGAAGGCGCTGTCCGATGAGTCTGTATGCATAGACTTCCCGTCGGTACTCCACCTTGTCGAACAAGCTGTCGTGTACCTGTGGCTCCAGGCAACGGCATCCAAGCAACCGTGGCTCGTTCAAGTAGGTAAGCTGTGCCCTGCCCTGGAAGTCCAATGAATCGAGTCGAGCCCTGTTCACCAATGCACGCTCGATGATGAAGCCTTCGTAGCAGTGTTCGTCCGACACATCAAAGCCAAGCATGACGTTCAGGTCGCCCACGTACTGACCGTAGAAGTTAAAGCGAGCACCGCAGGTATCCGGTGGCGGAGGAAGCTCGTCGTATTCCATCACCAACGGAGGGTTGTCCTGCTTGACAAACCACACATTCCTGTCCGCACCCGTACCCGTTACACTGTCGTGGTCGATCTTGAAGGCCGAGGCCTGGTAGTAGTCAAGTGGACGTGCCATGGCAAGTTGCTCAGGGACGTACGACCCGTCGTTACTGGTAACGATGAACCGACCGATGCGAATTGAATCCTGCGTCGTTGCCATGTTATGGGCATCGCTCACACTGTCTGGACCGATGACGTGAACTACGACGTCACCATCCAACAGACGGTAGTCAACGAAGTAGCCATTCATCGAAGCTGGGTTGTAGGCAACAAGATTCAGATCCGAGCTGTCAGGGATGAACGTGAGCTGATGTACGGCGGGGTTGAATCCACCGGTTGGACTTAGGTCTACGCTTTCAATACGGATCGTGGTATTGCCAAAGAATGTCCACCGCGGACTCGTACGCTTGATGATGAGATCAAACGTAAACCTGTCGTACGTTGGGTCGAGAAGTGGACGTACGACCACCCTGCCATCAACCTGGGCATGCAAATTCAAGGGCATGACGACTGTCATCGCCATGATGCAACAGAAGGCCAAGAGCAGGATGTGCTGGAGCTTACCGTGGGGCCACACTGTTGCGTCCTCTATTGTTCCAGCTTACGTTAATGTCGCGCGTTGTCACGATACCGTTCAAGTCGGTGTCGGTGATCAGATATCCCTCGAGATTCCGTGCATCCCACACCAGGTTATAGTCCGTTCTCGAAATGTCGTCACCTGCCTGTACCTCGCCAGCAACCAAGCCAAACCACCGTCGGCCATTGGCGGTACCGATAAGTTTCTGTGCCGCAGCACCACCAAACACGCCGGTACCTGTGGTTAGGTCAACCACATAGCCAAGGTTCGAACGGTCTACGAGCACCTTGTCCTCCGTGATCACGGCAAGGTGATTGCGGTGGCGGACAGCGATGTTGTAGAAACCGGCAGGGATGCCTTCGATGATGCGCGGACGCATGGTCTGTGGATCAAGCATCCGTCCGTCCTTGGTCAGCAGCAGGGTTTCGATAAGCTCTGGATCTCCGCTAGCGGTAGCGGACTTCCGGAACTCAACGGTTACCCAGTCAACGATGCTGTCGCCGATCACACTGGCTGTATCCTTAAGTCGGTCCGGGTCGAGCGAGTATGGGTAGATATCTGGTGGTACGTTGGGAACGAGTCCACGAACGGCAAGATCCGTCGACATCTCCGGTGTGAAGTTCTCGCCGTAGGTGCGAAGTGGACCTTCGAGGAAGACGCGTGTATTCAGCACCCAGATTGGACCTGTAGAAAGTCCAATGGCAAAGTCACCACCTGCGCGAACCAGCGATGCTGTGCTATATCGCCATGCCTCGGGTGGATTGGCCATACCGGTTGTCGGCGTCTTCGAGAATCCATAAGGGTTGTACGACAGACCTGAGTACCGCATCAGCACAAGCTGGTCTTCCAAGCCAACAAGCTGCGGAATGGTTTCAACCACCGATGCCGGTTCCATTCCGGCGATGGCATTGTTACGCCAGGCATAACCAAAGGTGAGCGTATAGGTGCTGTCGGGTATGGTGTCGCCAACAAAGTCCAATGCACGGAGCTGCAGGAATCGATCAACCTTATACGTGATGTCCGTAAGTGGTAGCGGTGTGGTCTTTGGCATACTCCGCACTGAGTACTGAACTACGGCACCGCGGTCTTGTGCATTCTCAAAGCGGATCGATGTACCATAGTTGTTCATCACCATGGTCTTGCCATCGATCAAGGTGCTGCGAATCATGGTACCGATAACTTCCGGCCAGACGCCATCGAATCGTGGATCGATGGTTGCAGCATAGGTCAGTGCATACTTGCCTGTGCTGTCGTTGGCTTCAGTATGGATGTGTCCGCGAAGCACCAGTGAATCGTTGACCGTGATGTTGTGCGGAAGCGTTAGTCCGGCGACGTCGTCGTTGATCAGATGACCGATGGCCGATGTATTGCGCACCATTTCGGGTCCGCCCACCATGGCACTGTCCCCGTAATACCGTAAATGCACACGGTTGATCCACGCTGGCTCGTCGGCAATTGAGCCGCTATCGTCACGCCAGACCCAAGCCCCCTGCATCATCTGAATGTTGTCCGATGCGCTGTTGTCCATCAGACCATGCTGGAGGTCGAGGCGCTCATACACGCGCAAGCCGCCGCCGGAGGTGACGAGGGCACCCGCCATGTTGTCAAGCTCAAGGATTGGGATGAGGCCCTTGCCGCTGACGTCTTGCTTCTCGGTACCGCGAAGAACGAACCGACCAAGGCGCTGACCTGGGTTGATGAGTCCTTCATGTTTGACGGTGCGGTTGGCCTGAATGTATGTTGATGGATCGAGGGCGAAGACAACGTTGGTATCGGTCGACAGGAAGAGACTGTCGGCAATCAACGGTTCCGTTGGGTCAAGAATCATCTTCTTGCTTGCACCTTCGAAGTGCACATAGGCATAGGTGAGCTGCGCTACGAGTTGTGTGTCGACGCCGTGATTGCGCTCATACCGCACTACCCCACCGATGCTGTCCTGCGTCATGAATGCATCACCACGAATCTTTAGCGTACCGGTATTCTTGATCACGCCTTCGGAGTAGAGCGTCGATGCTTGCTGGGCATACAGTGACGGGGCGACGAGTATGCACGTTGCCAAGGCAAGCACCCAACACACGAGGTTGCGTCGACATGTTGTCACGATATGGTTGGTCATGCCTATCATGGCGTACCCACCATGAGTGTACCTGCGTTCACAACCGTTGCTCCAGGCTTGAGAATCAGGTTCGGTGTAAGGAAGTTGCTGTTGCGATAGACGATGAGTCCACCATCGATGTCCGCTGCCGATGTATCAAGCACGTCGGCCTGCACAAAGGTGGACGCAACCCTGTTGCTGATGAGCGTGACTGCGGCATCGGGGACCAAGGAGAAGTTGTCCCACACGCCGGGGCTTTCATAGCCAAACAAGAGTGCACTGTTTGGCGTACTGCCGATGATGACTTGTTTAGCCATGCTATCCGGATAGGCTTCACGAATGGCATAGTTGTCGTTTGCACGCACATAACCAGTGTGCACCGTAAAGCCCTCGATCACTACCCTATCTTCTGGTTCCGGCTCGCGTGCTTCGTCCCACGTAAAGGGATTACTCCAACGTCCGCTTGCCACGGCCTTAAGCACATCACGGCTTGCACGCAGCAACAAGTCGTTCCCAGTATCCAGGCGCAGATTGTCGGCCCCCTTGTTCTCGATACCGTAGAGCTCTACGTAGGCAATGCCTGTGCTCTGAGCAAGTGGACGTCTGAAGTACGATGGTGGAACGGTTGGCGTAAGCTTGATGCTGCTTTCATTGGGTGGTGGATAGGCATTGTACATCTTCAGCAGACGTTCTGCTGTGGTAGGTGCCCATGTACTTGGAATGTCGGTTTCCTTGTAGCCGGCACGGATCGTTGCCTTCCAGTCACCTTCGTTGGTGATGGTGATCTTTCGGTTGATGTCGGTTGTCGAGTCGTAGTCATTCGGACGTGTTTGTGGTCGCACATCCATCGTGAGTTGTTGCGGCACGGTAACGAACAATGCCGTGGTCTCACTGTTGTTATAGGTGTAGGGGGCTGTGGTAAGCGCACCAGTCAGGACGCGTCGGAATGCGCCGACGACTTCGGCATTGTTGGTATACGTGGCATCACCAAGCGTCATGCTTAACGTGTGAGGCATCATCACCACATTCGTATCATTCACGCTCAACGTGCTGGCGATGTACACATCGCCGTTGCTGTTCTTTACGGTGTTTGCCGTTCGCAGATTCCCATAGGGATTCGTGGCTGCCGTGGCTTGCATGATCTGTGGATCCTGCATGCCGGCATAGTTCACAAGCGAGGTTGCGTCGAAGGTTGCATTGGTGTAGACGGGGTACTGGTTGACGTAATCGCCAAGGACCAACAGGTGTGAATTGCGTCCCATGGCAAGCTGTGCACGTGCATCATTCACCAATCGCAATTGATACGTCGGGAAGATGATCGTTGTATCACCATCATCGGCGATGGTAAACAATCCGTCCTGCACTTCGACATCGGCGTGAAGCTCCGTTATGCCCGAGCCAGTTGTCTGCTTACCACCTACCCACACCGTAATGGGTGCGTGGACGTATGAGTTGGTGCCCCAGGTGAAGTCGCCTTCGACGTAGAGCGGACTCATCGTATCACTGATGAAGATTCCATCCATGCGCACTTCGTAGCCCGACCGAACATTCTTGGTGCCGTTCAGAAGCGTCATGTTATGATAACGATTCGTCGTACCACTCAGCTCCTTCTCCTGCATGATGTCCTGTGGATCATGTCCGTCGTAGAAGAACGTGCCGTGGTAGGTACGTGGACCCGAGAGAAAGATGGTGTACCGACCACCGACGAACACTGAATCGGGGATATTCTTGGCAGCACTATCGGCCATCTCCAGGTGCGTGTAGTAGCGTTGTTGTACGTTCTGAATCTGGCTGCTCGGATTGGCATAACGCACCATGCCTGGAACGCGCCATGATGTATCGCGTCCTAAAGCAGTAGCTCCACGACTCGATCCAGACAGGTCTTCGAAGGCATTGTTCCGACCTTCGAACTGAATGACGGAGTTGGTGATGTTCGTGTAGGGGGCTTCGTTCTTGAACTTTCCGGTGTCGCTCCTAAAACGAATGATGCCGGAGTTCTTCACCGTCCCCGTGCTCTTGTTCTCCAGGTTCTGAGCAGACGCGGCATCCGTACACACTACCAAGCACACAGTCACACACAACGCCGTGCACAAAGCAACAGAAGCCAGCGCGGTGATGCGCTGGCCTAAGGTTTTGCGATATGTACAGTGCGGTGTCATGGATGTGATCATGCAAGAGCTGTCTACAAGACAGTTATCGTGCACTGCGTTCTATGGTTTCCCGATAACAATCTCACCTTCGTTGTTTAGCTCACCGTCGTTATGTATGGTCCCCTCGATCGTAAGCACGCCGGGCTTGTAGCGCCAGCAAATGCCATCGAGTTTGATATCGAGATTCCCGGTAATCTTCCCTGTAGCATCATCGTAGAAGTAGATCCCGCCCTGATGGATCGTCACCGATCCATCGAACGTTGCCTTGCCCAGGTTACGCACATCAATACGTCCTGCATGGTTCTCCGTGTTGCCTGACACGAATAACAAGCCCCCTCCCGTAACCGTAATCGTAGCTCCAACATTGTGAAGTACGGAAGACTGGGCAGAGCAGAGCGTTGGTGCCGTCAGCAGACAGCAAACAAGCAGGATGATATGATGTGGACGTATTCTCAGTTGTCACTCCGGAACAATTCGATCCAGGTTGTGTTCGTGGCATCCCACATCAACGTGATGGTGTCTTGATTATTCAACGTGGCTCCGGCATTGAGTGCCAGGTTGCCACCGTCGGCAAGTTCAATGCCATCGCCAGCACCAGCAACGCAACGGATAACAAGACGCAAGCCATCGGTTGCACCATTGGCCAACGTCACCGTGCGATTACCTGCCGTACCATTACTGCTAAGCCGAAGGAACGTCACCCCATCCATTTGTGCAGCCGTGATGGCTTGATCGTCGGCAGTGACGTTGACGGTGGTGACTACTTGATTGACCAGCGTCGACCATTGAAGCGTTGCTGTTGTGCTTGTGGCACCGGTAGCCAGCGTGAGAACTTGTCCGGCCGACCCAATACGATCGGGTAATGTATAGGTGTTGTTCTGGTTTGCGTTGGTACTTGCAGGAGCTTGGAACGACACGAAGTTGGCAGTGCTTGGGAAGCTTCCGCTTGATCCGTATGACTCATAGAACTTGAGCTTGCTTGGTGTACTGTTGTTGTTGGCCAACCAGAACTCTGCATTTGCTACAACGAACACACCAGAAGATGACACGGACATCGAATTGCCCGTAGCATTCCAACCGAAAGAGCCATCGGATCCCGAGGCCAACGTCATTCCTCGTCCACCAGGGATAGCTGAATAATCACTGGCAATACTGTTGCTTTGTCCGCCACCGATGAAGCTATAACTACCCGTTATCGAATTCGATGCCCCACCGATAATGGCACTATGCGTACCAGTGCTCATGCTGTTGGACTGGCCGCCGCCAATCACGCCATAATCTTGTCCGTTGGAGTTCGACACTCCACCACCAATGAGCGAGTATGCCCCACTGGCCGTATTACCGGATCCTGCACCAACGGCAGAAGCCAGACCACTGGCAGTGTTGTTGGTACCTGCCCCGACGAATGAAAGCTCGCCGCTGGCTGTGTTGCCATCGCCACCGCCGACAACACTACGCTTACCACTGGCTGTATTGTTCGAGCCGCCTGCAACGACTGCTGCTGTATCGGTGGCTTGATTATGGTCACCGCCGCCGACAACGGTATAGATTCCACTGGCCGTGTTGTGATTGCCGCTACCGACAAAGCCGCCAAGTCCAGAGACAGTATTGTCTTCGCCGCCACCAATAACGCCATAGGTACCTGTGGAGGTAACCGCATTGTTATCGCCACTGCCGATGGATGAGTAATCGCCTGCTGCAGTGTTGTTGATACCACTCAGTACTGCTCCGCCGATGCCACTGGCAACATTGTCATGTCCGCCAGCAACTACGCCATAGTTACCCGAAGCCGTATTATCCTGTCCACCCAACACCAGCGAATAATTACCGCTTGCCGTATTGTCTTCGCCACCGGCAATAAGCGAGTAATCGCCACTTGCTGTCTGTGACGAATTATCCCGGCTACCCTGGAAGTCGTTAGCATAGTTCCCTGGCTGACCAGCTATGCCCCCTTCATTCAAGGCAGCGATTCTTCTTAGACTACCGTTGCTACCATCGAAGAGTTCGATGGTTAGACCTGCAGCAACGCCCCATGCAAGCTGGTATGGACTTGACGTTCCAGTGGCCGTAAGTGCCAGACCATCTGTTGCTGGTGGTGTGGCTGGCCAAATCATCGTATACGGCGTAATGGCAGCATTCGGTGGTTGTAGGGTGATGTAATCACCGGGTTGGGCGTTACGCTCGATTTGTATGGTTTGAACGGTGATGACACTCTCTTGGGCATTGAGGACGAGTGTGCAGACACCGAGGGCTACTATTGCGACAAGAATGTTTGTTTTCATTAGTTCACCGACCTCCCAATCTCGATCCATTTTGTGGAAGTATTATCCCAGATCAACGAGATGCTGTCGTTCTGATCCAGGTCTACGTCTGCGCCACCTAGTAGAGCCAGGTTGGCGTCGGTCCCTTTAATGCGCACACCATTCGTAGCCGTGGCATTCCGTATATAGATGGTAACCACAAAACCGTCGGTGGCACCATTGGCAAGTGTGAGTCTACGGTTGGCAGGTGTATCGTTTGGATTGATCTTAATCGGCTGATCGTTCGAGAGGTTGGCAGCGCTAAGGTTGGTTGTGGCACCGTTCGCATTGACGCTTGTTACCGAATATGCCTTGCCTCCAGCTGCCCACTCCGTTGTTGCCGTCGTTGCTGTTGGTGCAGGGCTTGCTGCGATGGCAAAGCTTCGTGGCAACGTTATTTGAATGCGATCTGGGAGAATGTACTGATTGTCGTTCCCGCCATCGGTTGCATCAGGTGCCTTGAAGCCCACGTAGTTGGTGTTTGCTCCCGGATAGGAGCCAGTGCTTCCATACGATTCAAAGAACTTCAGCACACGTGGGGTGTTGTCGTTATTGGCAATCACAAGATCTACGTTGCGTGCCGTGAAGGTTGCTGCGGTAAGGACCGACATGCTGTTGGAGCCACTGCCACTAAACATCAGGCTGTTCTGTGCGTTAATGGTACCATTGTAGCCACCAATCACCGTACTATACTGCGACTGAACGGCGTTGGCACGACCGCCCAACACTGCCGTATAGTTGGCAGAGGTTTGGTTGGCATAGCCACCACCGATGGCCATTTGACCACTTCCGCTAATAGAATTGGTCTGACCTCCGAGAATAACGTTCTGCGAGCCAAGGATCTGATTCTGACGTCCACCCAGCAATACGCATTGATTCCCCGAGATGCTTTGGTTCACACCACCAAAGAGCACACATTGATCGCTATTGATGGTGTTGCTACCCCCGCCGCCAAGGAATACGTGATTGCCATTAATGCTGTTGTTCATACCGCCCATACAAATGGCTTCGTTGGTAGAGTTTACGGTATTCTTCCAACCACCTACGGCAATGGCATGCGTGCCGTTGGTAGTATTCTGGTAGCCGCCAAACAACACGGCAGCGTCGCCATTGTTGGTGTTGTCATAACCACCACCCACGAAGGCTTGATTGGCATTAGTTAGGTTGGAATACCCTCCTAGCACTGCCGACGCGTTGGAGTTGGCCGTGTTGCCATATCCACCGAACGTTACGGCATCGTTGGCGTTGACCAGGTTGTTTGCTCCTCCAACAATGCCGCCATCGCTGGAGTTTACCTTGTTATTGGTGCCGCCAACAATGACGTCGTTGGTGCTATTGGTAAGGTTGCCATTACCGCCTCCGATTGCTGACCTTGAACCAGTGGCCGTGCTGCCGTAACCACCGAGAATGACAGATCGATCGCCAAGAGCTGTCTGGCCGGAAGAGGTCCTGCCACTCTGAAAGTCGTTGGCAATGTAGCCTGGAACAGAAACCGGGCTGCCGGGTGAAAGTGTTATCAGGGCCCTTCGGATATTCTTCTGGCCCATCGACACCAGTTCGAGGATGTACTGGGAAGAAAGTGTTGTGCCAAGGACAACACTATCTGGTCCGGCAAGCCGGCCAACAAACACATAGGAGTTTCCAAGACCGGCATTAGGCCACATGATCTTGTATGGCGTAATCGGTGTCGTTGGAGGTTGGAACGTGATGTACGTTCCGGGTGCATCATTGCGCTCGATCTGCAACGTCTGCCAGGTCACGGCATCGTCGTCTTGAGCGTGGAGCTCAGGTCCCACGTCCGCCATTGTCAGCACTATCAGTGCCAGGGCGGCCATGCTCATGGACCTGAGGTCACGGGTCCGTCTATGTTGCATGGGAATACTTAGTGGTTAATGAACATCAGTGAGTTGTTTAGTTGTCGCTTCTATCAATTTCTACCCATACGCTTGATGTGTCATCCCAAATCAAGCTAATGGTATCGCCATCACCCAGTGTGGCGTTACCATTTAATTCAAGGTTTGCTCCGTCAGTCAATTCAATGCCTTGACCTGCACCAGCTACACAGCGGATGATCAGTCGTAAGCCGCCAACGACGCCATTGGCCAGCGTCACCGTGCGATTGGCCGACGTGCCATTCGAACTTAGACGCAAAAACGTTACCCTGTCCATCTGTGCAGCCGTGATTGCTTGATCATCGGCAGTGACGTTTACCGTACCAGCACTGTGCGTCATGGCTTCGCCCCACTCGAGGGTGCCGGCCGTAGTCGTGGCTCCACTGGCAAGACGCAGCACCTGTCCTGACCCACCGATGCGGTCGGGCAACGTATAGGTATTGTTCAGGTTGCTGTTGGTAGATGTTGGTGCTTGAAAAGCGATGTAGTTGGCACTGCTAGGGAAGGTTCCCGCGGTATTGTAGGCTTCGTAGAACCTGAGCTGACGCGGCGTGTTGTCGTTATTTGCCAACCACACATCGGCGTTGGCAAACACGGCAGTTGCAGGAGCAGAAACCGACATGTTGCTGGAACCGGAATTGAAACCAAACGATCCGTCAGCTCCCGAGGCAAGAGCCATGTTCCGTCCACCAGGGATCGCTGCGTAATCACTTTGAATGTTGTTGTTCTGCCCTGCGCCAATGAACGACCCCGTACCGGTTATGGTGTTTCCACTTCCACCAACGAGGGCGCTATGGGTTCCGGTGGACAAGGTGTTGTTCTGTCCACCACCAATAAACCCATAGTTCTGTGAATTGGCGTTTGTGTTGCCGCCGCCTACCACAGACCAGGAACCAGAGGCCGTATTCGATGTGCCTCCACCAATGGCTGCACTCTGTCCACTTGATGTGTTACTTTCACCACCACCGATAAACGCGTACTGTCCGGAGGACGAGTTGCTGTTTCCACCAATCACCACAGCATACTGTCCGCAAGCGGAGTTATTACTTCCGCCCCCTACGAACGCTCCTTCACCACAAGCAGTATTGTTTTCACCACCGCCGACTGCAGCATTGGCACCGGTAACAGAGTTGTTATGTCCACCGCCTACAAAACCATTGGCTGCACTCACGCTGTTGTCCTCGCCGCCGCCAATGAAACCCGCCGTACCTGCTGCCGTGATGGTATTGTCTTCACCTCCGCCGATCACGGCGTTCTGTCCGGCATTCTGGTTCGAGAAGCCAGCAAGGATGCCAGAGCCTGCTCCGCTTGCTTCATTGGCCTGTCCACCTACCACGGCACTATAGTTACCACTCGAGGTATTGCCTTCACCACCGAGTACCAGCGACCAATCGCCACTGGCGGTGTTGTTCATTCCACCCCCGATGAGTGCGTAGTCGCCGCTGGCTGTCTGACTTGCATTATCCCGACTACCGGAAAAATCGTTGGAGTAGGAGCCTGGCACACCAACGATACCGCCTTCGTTCAAGGCCGGTACGCGGCGCAGACTTCCATTGGTGCTCTCAACGAGTTCGATTGAAGCCGATACTGGAACTTGCCAACCGAGCTGGTATGGATTGGTGTTGTTCGTCGTAACCAGCGCAAGACCTGTTGTAGCTGGTCCTGTAGCAGGCCAGATTACGGTGTACGGTGTAATAGCCGATGTTGGTGGAGATAGGGTAATCAAAACGCCGGGATCGGCATTACGTTCGATGGTAATCTCTTGAAACGTCTGCGAGCTGTTGGTCTGACCATACACGACACCAACCGAAGCGGCTGCAATGAGAAGACAAGATGTGAGGTGTTTGATCATACGTTAGTTGTCCGAACGATTGGTCTCGAACCACACGTTACTTGTGCCGTCCCAAACAAGTTCAATGGAGTCGCCAGGTGCCAACACGGCATCACCAGCCAAATCAAGATTGGCATCAGCATCAAGGAGCGTGATGCCGTTACCTGCTGCACCTACGCAGCGGATGGCCAGGACGAAGCCCGAAGTAGCACCATTGGCAAGCGTAACGCGTCGATTAAGGGCAATGCCGTTGGTGTTCAGTCGTAGCAGCTCGTCGTCATTCACACTCGCTGCAGCAATTGCTTGATTGTTGGCTGTGACGTTGACCGTTGTCACTGTGTACTGAGCTGGCTGCGACCACGTGAGTGTTGCAGCGTTTGCCGTTGGTGTGGGAGAGCTTGCAATGGTAACCACTGAGTTCGCCGTGGTAACGATGCGATCAGGCAGCGTGTATGTCTGACTCTGATTATCGTACGTAGACGTCGGTGCTCTGAAACCCACGTAGTTCGTGTTTGCACCGGGATACGATCCAGAGGTGTTGTACGCTTCGTAGAACCTTACATCATGTACGGAATTGTCGTTATCAGCGATCCATACATCCAGGTTCGCTAGTAAGGCAATGTTCGAGGTGGACAACGACATGGCACGATTCAGTGCATTGAACATGAAGTTGTTCTGTCCCGATATCGTTATTGCTCGTCCACCCAGCGTGTTGTACTGACTGGAAATCTGATGATTGGCACCACCAAGGATGATGTTGTAGTTGGCGCTGTTGTTGTTATCTCTACCACCGACGATGTTGGATGGCAGACCACCATTGATGGAGTTGTTCTGACCGCCACCAATAAAACCAAGGTTGGGCGAGATGTTGTTGTCATACCCACCGAGCAGCACGCTATACTGTCCACTCATGGTATTCTCTGCCCCTCCTAACATCACGGAGCCATTCGATCCTGACACCGAATTGTGGTACCCTGCACCTAACACGCCCATTGCACCACTAATACTATTGAGGCTTCCTCCACCGATGGCTCCACGGTCGGAGCTTACCGCGTTGTCGTTTCCACTCAGGACAGTCGCCTGATTTCCCGAAGCGGCGTTGCCGATACCACCAAGAATAACACCCATGTTGGACGAAACGGAATTATTGTTGCCACCGCCGGATGTTGACTGATTACCAGACACGGCATTGTTGGTTCCTGCACCAAGAAACCCCATGTTGCCGGAAACGGCGTTGTCATCACCACCAAGCAAGGTGGCTTGATTGGCCGATACGGAATTGTCCGTTCCTGCTAGAATACCACCGCGATAACCAGATACCGCGTTGTCGTCACCACCTACGATGTTTCCCTGTGTTGCACTCACGGCATTGGAAAGGCCGCCGGCAACGGTACCCTCATATCCACTCACGGCATTCTGTGCACCACCAAAGACTATGGCCATGCCTGCCGTGGCTGTCTGACCAGAACTTGTCCTACTACCCTGAAAGTCGTTCGAGACGTAGCCAGGCGTTCCAACAATGCCACCTTCAACGGCCGTATTCACACGCCTGACGTTCAGGTTGGCACTGCTAACAAGTTCAAGAATGTTGCCTGACGAAAATGCCCATTCCATCTGAAACGTGTCCACCGCAACCCGCACGGCCACCAACGTTGCACCCTGAATCGGTCCACCACTCGGCCAGTACAACTTGTACGGTGTAATGGTTGTGGAGGGGGCTCGCCAGGTAATCAAGGATCCGGGATTGGCATTGGCTTCGATGGAGAAATCCTGTAACCGAATCTGGTCGTTGATCTCCTGCGCACGTACTCCATAGCCCCCTACCATCATCGCTGCTAGGAGGACGAGCAATGATGACGAGAGCCGAGCCGATGATATGGTGCGTTCGAGAACCATTGACCGACCTTAGTTGTTGCTTCGGCTGATCTCGACCCAATCAACGCCAGACCAGATGAGGGTAATGGTGTCGTTCGCACGACCAACCCAATTGCCGGTTAGCGCTGCATTGTTTGCAGCAGCGTCAGGGAGTTGAATGTAGTTCCCTGATGTTTCCAGAATGCGCAAGACCAGGATCTGTCCTGCCTGCAGACCATTCGGCAGAATTAACCCGGTACGGTTACCTCCGGCTGGGTCGAGGACGATGTACGAACGGTTTCCGATTGCTATGGTGTAGTTGTTTGCGGGGACGGGAACGTTGCCCGGTGGACGGACTACGAGGCCACCGTCGACGTCCAGCGACGTCTGTGGATCGTTAATGTCAATTCCTACTCGGGTTGCTCCATCATCCACATTGGGATAGTTGAAGACCACGGTATTGGCTTGCGAAACATTGGCTCCGCGTCCGAACGCCATACTGTAGGCACCGGACACCGTATTACTTTCACCACCCAGGATGGAGCTGTTGGATCCGGACACTGAGTTGCTGGTTCCTCCAAGCACGCTGCTGTAGTTGGCGCTGGCTGTGTTAAAAGCTCCGGCACCGATGAAGGCGTAGGAACTCGAACTGGTATTGCCGGTACCGGCAACAACGGCTGAGTAGTTTGCAGAGGCAGTGTTGTTTGAACCAGCTAGTAAGCCAGCATAGTTGCCTGATGCTGTCTGCGCTGCATTGTTGCGTGCACCCATGAGATCGGTGGCATACAATCCTGGAACGCCAACGGTACCACTGGTGTAGGCAATCTTGCGACGAATGTTTGCTGTGCCAGCCGTGACTTCTTCAAGTATGGCTCCGCCGGACGTAGTCCATGCAAGCGTCGCATCATTGCCCGAAACACTGGCAATCGAAAGCGTCTGCCCAGCACTTCCTACAGCCGATGGCAACGTATAGGTGTTACTGTTTGCCATGGCATCGGCTGCCTTGAATGCGGCATAGTTCGTCCCGTTGGTCGAAAGCTCACGGAAGCGGATTTCGCCAGTATTACCTGCGCCATTTCCCCATGGATCCAGTTGGATGGCGTTGCCCGTGGTGGACGCTGCATTGATTTGTAGCTTGGAGGTTAGACCAGTAATCACGCCAATGCCTACGTCACCGTCGGCATCAACGATGCTCAGGGCCGTGCCGCCGCTATTGCGCCACTCTTGCTGATTGTCGGTAAAGGCAGCCGTGGGCGTGAGGACGAGGATCGGATCATTGTCCTGCGCGGCAATCATGTTGACGTGTGGATCCGATCCAGCGCCAGCCACAAAGGCTGGGAAGGCACTGGTGCCGCGGTGACCTCTGATTTCAATGCCCCAATACGATCCTTCCTGTAGACGCTGTCCGCCACCGCCTTGCCAGAAGAAGTCACCACCATCGGCGCCGACCCTAAAGTTACCTGAACCAGCTGTTCCTCTGAACAGGAGTTGACGGGTAATGGCTCCACTGCCTTCGGAGTTGAGCGAGATGTCGCCACCGAGGACGGTTAGCCTGTCGTCGGCATCAGTGGCAAGGGTGTTGGTTGGCGATGCGGTGGTGGTACCGAGCACAAGGTTGCCGGTATTGGTGGCACCACCAACAAGGCGAGCGCGGAACACGCCGTTGGTGTTGATCACCAGGTCTTGACCGTTAAGCGTACCAAGGAAAGAACCGCTGGTACCATCCCAGCTTGAAGCGATGGTATTGCCAGTGGTTAGCCATCCTGGAGCAGTTGCCCACGTGGGCACTCCACCAGCAAGTGTAAGGACCTGGTCATTGGAACCAGGTGGCAGCCAGGTAAGATCAACGTTGCTACCCGTTAGTGTACCGTAGAACAGTGAACCGGTAGGACTCGTACTCTGCGGGAACGTGATGCGCCACGAGCCGGCTGGCGTTGTAGAGCTGTTAGGCGCCAACGTTACTCGACCGTTGCCTGCATTACGCAACACGAGTGTATCACTCAGCGTGCCTTGTGCCATCACCTGCACCGTTGCTGTGATGCACAGCATGAACAGGATGACGCTAAGTCTCTGTACAGGTCTCTGAACAGGTCCGTAATCAAGTCTGCGAACAAGCCCCTGAACAAGTCTTCGAGCAAGTCTGCTTCGATATGGTGTTACGAGGATCACGGGTTGATGATCATCCAATGTATGGAATAGGTTGGACCGATGGTTGCCGAGGTGCCGACGGTGATGGTATTACCCGCGGCGTCCGTGGCGGTAACCATGGCGTGGACGGCTGGAGCTGAAGGACCAACCACCGTTACGTTGATGACGGCTCCGGCCTGCAGGTCGAGTCCGGTTGTCGGTATCACGAATGAACTTCCCGATACGGCTGGCGTGTAAATGCCACGTCCGATACCGAGTACGGTAAACATGTCGGCAGCACTTCTGCGACGCAGGTCGCCATTATTGTCGGCGGTAACAATGCCTTCTGAGCCTGCCACAATCGGGTCGGCACTTGCTGCACTCAACGATCCCATGCGCACATTCTCTGTACCGCCGGTACCCGCAACGTGGAGTCGATACCCTGCAGCAGCCGTGGTGCCGAGTCCGAACTCGCCGGTGCTGTTGAAGCGGGCAACTTCCGTTGCATTGGTACGGATGACGAGTGGTTGGGCATCGCTGGTACCAAGGTAGTTCGTTGCTGGATTCGTGCCGCTATTGCCTAGCAGCGTCCACGCCGTTGTTCCAACCACGGCACTGGTGCTGGCCTGGCTCAGATCACCGGTGGCATTGCTAAGGATGACTCGGTCAAATCCAGCTGGAATGGCTACGGCTGCAGCACCGCTAACACTCGTCAACCGCACGTTTGGCGTGCCAGCCGTGCCAGTGACTTCCAGCAGGTATCCTGCCGTGGCCGTGGTGCCTATGCCTACTTCACCCGTGGCGTTGACGCGTAAGCGTTCGGTAGCGTTAGTGCGGACAACGAGTGGTTGCGCATCGGTAGTACCGAGGTAATTCGTCGCTGGATTTGTGCCGCTATTACCAAGCAACGTCCACGCTGCTGCACCAATCACTGCCGAGGTTGATGCTTCACTGACATCGCCAGTTGAGTTGGCCAACATGATGCGATCAAAGCCCGCCGGCACGGATGCTGCAGCAACACCGCTGATGCTCGTCAAGCGGACGTTTGGTGTGCCGGCCGTACCGTTGACGTGCAGCAGGTATCCTGCCGTGGCCGTTGTGCCAATGCCGACTTCACCAGTGGCGTTGACGCGTAGACGCTCGGTGGCGTTCGTGCGGACAACGAGTGGTTGTGCGTCGCTAGTACCAAGGTAGTTCGTGGCTGCATTGGTGCCGGCATTACCGAGGAGCGACCAGGCATTCTGGTTGATGACGGCGGCATACTCTACTTGATCAACATTCCCCGATGCGTCGGCAATTAGGAACCGGTCGTAGCCGGCAGGGACGGCAACGTTAACGGCGCCGGCGATGGATGCCAGTTGCAATTCACCGGTGGACAGGAAGCGTCCCGCTTCCGTGTTGTTCGTCCGGAATACCAATGGCTGTGCATCGGTGGTACCGATAAAGTTCGTTGCTGGATTTGTGCCGCTATTACCAAGCAAGGTCCACGCTGCTGCACCAATGACTGCCGAGGTCGATGCTTCACTGACATCACCGGTTGAGTTGGCCAACATGATGCGGTCAAAGCCCGCTGGTACGGATGCTGCAGCAACACCGCTGATGCTCGTCAAGCGGACGTTTGGTGTGCCGGCAGTGCCGTTGACGTGCAGCAGGTATCCTGCCGTGGCCGTGGTGCCGATGCCGACTTCACCAGTGGCGTTGACGCGCAAGCGCTCGGTAGCATTCTGGCGGACAACGAGGTGTTGTGCGTCGCTAGTAGCAAGGTAGTTCGTAGCGACAGTGGTGCCGGCATAACCGAGGAGCGACCAGGCGTTCTGGTTAATGACGGCGGCATACTCTACTTGATCACCGTTCCCCGATGCGTCGGCAACAAGGAAGCGGTCGTAGCCTACGGGTACGGTGGCATTCACCGCGCCGGCGATGGAGGCCAGTTGCAATTCACCGGTGG
>JAGFIZ010000068.1 GCA_024103135.1 Bradyrhizobiaceae bacterium
TCCGAAGGCGGTTGCGACCATTGAACGCCGACTTCCTATGCTGCTGACGTACTATCAGTTTCCTGCCTCGCATTGGAAGTCAATCAGATCAACCAACGTCATCGAGTCAACGTTTGCTACCATTCGATGCAGGAGCAATCAGACCAACGGCCATGCATCACGTGATGCTGCCTTATTCAGCCAACCACAGGTGTCCTCATCCACAACATTTGGAAGTATCCTTGTTTGCGGTGCATTTTGGAAACGCAGTCTTCACTTTTCTCTAATTCATCAAAGGATAGTCATATGAGACTATGGGTTTTTATAGCTGTGGTTGCAGTGGCAGTGACTGCCATGTCCGCCGCTGGTGGAACCAACACCGTTGCTAAGGGTGACTGTGAAGATGGCCGCCAATGGTTCCTCAGTATTGAAGTCAATGATAACGGGGAACCCACCTGCTATCAGGGGTTGACTTGCGATGGGCTTATGTATAGTACATGCCAATCGGAGCTTGATGCTAGCGATGCTGAACTACCTCGGTCGAACAGTGAAGCACACGGTGAGCGCATTGAAGTAACGATGAATGATTTTGAAGGGCGCGTCACCGTACACGATGTTTATACGGGCGAGCTTATACAAGATTTTGGAGTAGTTTCTGCGAATAGCTCTTTGTCTCAACAGCTTCGTCCTGGGCGGTATCTTGTCGTAACAAGGGATGCGCTAACCGGCAAGGTCACAGACTCGGATTTGATTTCTGTGGAATAGGACATTGTTGTCAGTGAATCAACTTCATCTCCATTTTCTTCAACTTTTCAATATTCTAACGCATGAAATAGTTAGCATCATTATTTCTTCTTCTGCTAGTCGGCTTCACACAAGTGCTTGCCGTTAACGTGGTCGCAACCGGTCCATGTGCAAATGGTCGTACTTGGGTCATGAGCACCGAGGTGGACAACAACGGAAACCCAGTCTGCATCCGTGGTATCAACTGCAATGGGCAATCCTATGATAACTGCACCCCCCCCCAAGCCCCTAGCGGTCCATCGACCACTACTGGTGTGTCTGGGGGCATCCTAACAGTGAATGTTTCTGGTGGATCAGCGTACGTGACGGTTCATGCTACAACAGGGAGTGGTTCTCAGGTGTACACGTTTGGTGTAGTTTCAAGCTCAGCGAACGTATCAACCTCAGTCCTCGGGAGTGGCACTTTTACAATCGTGACGTGTCCAGTTGCCAACGAGGGTTACCCCTCAGATGTGGATCAAATTACAATTTGACGTTAGGTTGCTTGTTTCAAGGGCTGACAGACCCTTAGCATAGTAATCGGAATAGTCAGAGTATCCGCTCTATTCGTGCTTGCGAGTAGAGCGTTTTCTTGTTGCGGAACACGTTGCGTAAACGATGGATGATTCTGAGTGAGTCGGCCTGTTCCGTTATACGCACTGTTTGGAGTATAGGGATTTGTTACTGTGTTGTGAGTAGGGTCGATAATTCGGTCCAGTCTGTGGTTGCAAATTAGTTCTTAAGCTGCCTTTTTGTTGAATGCTGTTGATGGTGGGCGGTATTTGTGTTTGCTGTGTGGTCGTTGCGTGTTGTACATGTGTAGCCACGAATTTGAAAGGATGTGTGCCTCTTCAAGTGAGAAAAAGACTTCGGCGTTGAGAACTTCTCGACGATAGGTGCCGACAAAGCTTTCTGCGAATCCATTCTGCCAAGGCTTCCTGGATCGATGTATGCAAGCGTAACATTGCGTTTGTGTGCCCAGCGCTTGACGACGTACGCTATGAATTGGCCTCCATTGTCTGAACGAATGTAGTGTGGTGTTCCGTGCTTCGCTACAAGTTGATCCAACTCTCGCTCAACGTCGACTGCTTTGAATGATCTCCGCACCGCAAGACTGAGCCCAAACGACGTTGCTTCATCTTTGACAAGCAGAGCCATGAGCTTTCTTCCGTTCATCAATCGGT
>JAGFIZ010000120.1 GCA_024103135.1 Bradyrhizobiaceae bacterium
AATCTACCGCTCTAGCTCACTGTCGTACACCGAGCAGCACAACTAATTGAGAGCTGTAGGATGGGTGCTGGCCGTAGGCGACGCCGACTACCGTAAACGTCGGATTCAGCATTGCCTCTCGATGTCCACGTGATGGTGTTGATTCATCAACCAAGAACGCAGCCAACATGAGCGACGTACTCAGACTGCCGTAGGTAATGGCTTCGGACAGACTGGAGAACTTGCCATAACGTGCTGCTCGCGTTGCAGGGTTGGACTTATCGGAACCGATATGCCCCAGGAACCCTGCCTTTGCACCATCTTCCATGTGGTCTTGAGCAGCCCTCTGAAGCGCACTGTCGGCTGCAAGTGCAGGAAGTGGTTGTTGCGATGCAAGGATCTTCTTGATTTCTGCTACAGCCTTTGAGAGGGCTTTTTTGTCGCGGACAAAGCTGCGAACCTGTTGTTGGTATGCGTCGATGACCGGAATGAATGCCGCCGGGTTTGCACGCATGGCGTTAAGCGTACTGATGAACTCCTGGCTTACATCTGTAGCTGGCTGCTGAGCACGTGATGTAACGATCGACGTTACAAGCAACAAGCAGATGAGAGAGCAATGCATAACTCGTAGGCAAGCGTTGTTCATAGTTGATGCACTGACGTGAAAGTCGTGCTACGGTTGTATCAGCACGTCGCACAGTCGGGCTAACGTTGCAACGTCATCGGGTGACAACCTTGAAGCCAATTCGCGTTCAATGGTAGACATGTCTGCCTGCATGGTCTCAAGCAAGTCCAGTCCTTTTTGCGTGATGACGGTTATCGACAGCCGGCCATCCTCATGCGACCTATCGCGCATTGCATATCCTTGGCTAACCAAGCGATTGATCAGTCGTGTAACGTCAGGGGCACGCTGAATCATGCGATCCATGATGTCGCATCGTGGATGCCCGTCAGGGTGGGCTCCACGGAGGATGCGCAGCACATTATACTGCTGCACCGTGATGTTATGTTCAGCGCAGACTGCCTCGAACCGACGGTTGATCTCTTCGGCAGCAACCAGCACGGCAAGT
>JAGFIZ010000013.1 GCA_024103135.1 Bradyrhizobiaceae bacterium
TGTGCACATATCATATTCCTAGTGCACTTGTAGTAGTAGCTCAGGTATTCAGAGTGCTCGGGTTGCTTGACCTGTAGTTGTAGGATTGATCGAATCAAGCGGTCGTAAACACGTGACTTCAAGGTCCGATATCGCTGGTCAGTGGTACCTGTACCATAGATGGCCTTGGCAGCATCGGCATCGGTAGCAAATGTCCCGTCGAGGATGCCTTTAATGTATACCGTCACAAAATAGTTCTTGTCGTCGGCCCCATCCTGGTCAAACGCCTCCGGAAGTGTCTTTGTCATATCGGACTTAGTCGCGATAATCTGTAGGAGTTCCCGTAAAACTTCCATTGCCGTTCCTTGTAACTAGGAGGAGGGAAGCATGGGGTACACGTCACCGCCATCCCTATGAATCCCGTTCATAATGCAATGTAACATTTTCGAGTAAACTGTAACTGGTTTCGGCAAAAAACCTCCCGATGTTTGTCCCTGTAAGCGTGAGGTCAAAAGACGACGGTAGCACAGTGGGTGCAGGTGTCTTCTTGATGGATCGCCTACAAAAGACGTTTTCTAATCGACGTATCACGTTGATAAGAAACACTCTTACGTGGCGGATGCGTGGCAAGGTCCATGCAGCGTCAGGTTAGAGAGAACGAACATACAGTCTAACCACAGGGTGTGGATTGCCGTCTATGAGTACCGGGAACTTTGGTACTATGTAGTATGTAACAATTCACGGTCTTCCTGGGGCAGACATGAACAAAGCTATGGTATGCCGTGTTTTTATGCGTGCATCCTGTACTTCGACGAGAAATTCACAAATCATTAACGTTTAATTTTTTACAAACCTTTTTGAAGGGCCTTTGCCATGGAACTCTTTGTTGCCATCCTCATCGTTTTGGGTTTTACCACACCAGATGCAGCTAATGCAATGAGCGACGCTGAAGTCGGCGTTTTTGTAGCTTCTAATCAGCCAGTTATTCAGCAAGCATCGCAAGATCCATGGGTCATGCAGCAGGCAAACATCTACATGCCTACACTTATTGACCGCACAGAAGACTGAGTTCGTTGTTCTGCGGGAAGCCGTAGAAATCTTAAACCTTAACTAATTGTAAAAACAAGAACTTAAAAGGACAACAAGATGACAACGAACCGTCAAAACCCATACATCATCGATCGTGGCGAAAACAACCGTCAAAACCCATACATCATCGATCGTGGCGAGAACAACCGTCAGAACCCATACATCATTGATCGCGGCGAAAACAACTAATACCTAGCCCCTTACCAACTAACGACTTAGATAGACAAGAGGTTGTCAATGTTACACTCCATGCCCATTTCGAACTGCATGCACTTTCTCATGCCGACGAAGCTTGACGATTGGTCTGGTTATGCTGTACCAGGCATCGTCGGTGTACTTGGCCTCGGGGCTGATGGACAGTATCACGTAGTTGACGCGTTTGATGCTGACACGATTCCTTCAGCCCAGCAACTCCAATGCGATGAACGGTTTAGCACATGGATCGAATCCGTTGGAGGTCTAAACAAACTTCGATTTGACGTATTTCTCATGCCAAAGGCCGATGTCACGCGTAGATCGGCAGTTGTGACTCTGCTAGAGCGTAGCTGCGGATTTCGCACGACTCATCAAAATGCTTATGCACAAGCTGTCTAAACACGCTTAACCTGCTCATCCCCAAAGAGTAGACCCCACAAAACAGCGTGTTTACTCGCACTTCCTCTCCCACTCCACATGGGAAGTGTGACAGAATAGACGCCTGGTTAGTCCCAAAAACTGCCAGGCGTCCCATTTTTTCCGAAAAAAAGTGCGTTTTTCGCAAAATTTTTTTCGTGCGCTCATGTAACAAATGGCCACTTATCGAAGGGGTATCCCATTCGATTTGACGCCATTTTGCCCAACAACTTGTCCTCCCACGGTCAGCTGAGGCACACACGGCCACTTCAAAGGTGCGTCCGCTGCTGTACACCCCAGATAACGGCCTTTTTTGGGCTTCATGTCGGGTGAGCAATACCTCGGGCTCCGGTTGGTGGGGCCCGGTCGGTTTGTTCGAGGTGGGGGAACTGACAGGAAATTGTTGCAATGTCCATACACGTGAGTGTAGGCGTCGGCGGAAAGTGTGACGCAGCACTGATGATCAGCAGTAAATGACACGGAAAAGCTATGCGCTAGGTATGCCGACCGCGCATCGTGCTCTAGTGGACCTATAACAGACAAAAAACTCCGTAATTAGTATCTTTGTGCATCACGCAGCTCAACGGACCCTGTAATCCATAGCCCCTTACTCACCCTTGGTGCACATTGCATTCTCGCGGCGTGCTTACGTGAGCCCGGTCAACATCCAGGGGACCATTGAAGTATTGTGTGGGGAACATCCATTTATGCATAGGTAGTTGTGAAAAACGTCGATCCGTATCGCGTCTTCTTTCCCATAGGACTTCTCAATGCCTTTCTCGCTGTTGGGGTGTGGTTCCTGCGCGACCTACCCTGGTTAAGTGCACCAGCTCTATTCATACACGGAAAGCTTATCGCTGGTGGATTCCTATGGGCGTTCATTACTGGTTTTTTGATGACGGCTGTGCCGAAGATGACTGGGGCAAGTCCGGCGTCAAGGATTGAATTCCTGATTCCACTTGGCGCTATGGCGGCGATGCTTGCCACGGCATGGGGGATCGACCCAAGACCATTTTACTTCAGTCACCTGCTGCTGGTGTTGTTCTTGATTTCATTCGTGGCTCGAAGGCATATCACATCCAACAGGCCAGCCCCAATCTTCTTCTCACACATTGGACTTGCGCTGCTTCTGGCCGCTGCGGGTGACGTGTATCACGCCCAAGGGTACAGTTCCATGGGAGTCATGCTCCTTCAGGTCGGTGCTGTACTACTTCTCGTTCTCGGTATTGGTACTCGGTTTTTCTCTTTCCTCACGGGAATACCTTCCATCTTTGAAAGCACAACACAGAAGCTTCCTCGATATGCCTTTCATACATGCGGAGTGCTTGTTGCTGGGTCGCTGTGGTTGGCAGGCGAAGGATATCTCTGGGCTTATGCCGTGCTGTCCATTTTAGCTCTTGTCTATCTGTTTGTGTTTTGGAAGGTGCAGCGCAAGTCCGAGCGACATACTGCTCTACGATATGCCATGACCACTGTAGCGACAATGATCCCGATGAGCTTTGCTCTCTCATGGTTGTTGCCGCAACAATTCCTGACCTGGCTTCACTTGCTGTTTATCGGCTGTTTTGGACTCATCACGTTCTCCGTTGCCACGCGCGTGACCTTGTCGCATGGCGCCTTCCCAGTGGATATCGAAATGAAGTCAAAAGCACTTTGGTGGGTTGTGGGTTGTATTGTCCTAGCTGCCTTGACACGTCTTGGCTATGGCATCACCACTGATGCTTGGTGGCAAAAAAGTTGGATGCACACCGCTGCTGGCTTCTGGGTTGCTGCAGCTACAATCTGGACAGTTGTCTTTCTCAAGAAGATCTTGTACTTAAACAAGGCGCAACCAACGTTCCTTGCCAAGCCGCCAGCTAAGCAGTAGAGGAAGACGAATCCACAACGATCATAGCATCGCGCCTAGGCAGTAACGCATGCCGAGTCAATGCTCTTCGTGGCGATGGAAGGGGGCTAGGTAATACGTGAAACCGATTGAACCCGATGCTGCGTAGAATTCCTGCGTCCATGCACATTGCATCAACGCAACATGTCGACGTCAATACAACCAACGAACGTTAGCGGCTACTGAAACTGTGCGATGAGTCTATCCAGCTCTTCAGCTGTCATATTCTCAAAAAATGTTTCATTGATGGCAATCATCGGTGCGCCACCGCAGGCACCCATGCACTCAACCTCTTCAAGACTGAACTTGCCGTCGGACGTGGCTTCGTTGTTTGCGACGTTAAGCTTGCGCTTAACCTGCTCCAGCAACTCAACGCCACCGCGGAGCATGCACGAAACGTTGGTGCATACCTGAATGTGGTGCTGACCCATCGGCTTCTTGAAGTACATGGTGTAGAAGCTTGCAACACCCATCACATGTGAGTAGGGAAGGTCCATGATCGTGGCGACGTACTTCATGACGTCCTCACTAAGCCACCCCCACTTCTTCTGGGCCATCCATAGCACAGGCATGATCGCTGCCTTAGAGTGCGGGTAGAGGGATTTCAGGCGATCCACTTCCTGTAGTTCATCGCCACTGAAGACAATGGTTGAGGGGGCTGTAGACATAACACAAAGATAATGCTAGATCGTGAACAGGAAATGGTCTTTAGTGGAATGCGGACGGTATTTCGATTGAGGTACATCTCCATTCGTGCGTCGGAAAGCAACCAAGGGGAATATTCCCATGGGGCCTTCGGACTTCTAACAACCCGTAGAATAGGCAAGCGCAACTACTGCAGTGCTTAAGATGAACATACCTTAGCCGCGTAGGCGCTGAACAAAAAGCTTGCTTCCAGCCCAAATGCGTAGGGCTGTGATCATTTTGTGGACGGTACTTACTCGGATTCGTTTCTTGTAAACCTGGTAATCGCTAAGCTGGATTTTGTCAAGCAGACGATAATAGATGGCATCCATAATCTCCGCTGCGACCATCGTTGTTCGCTCTTCTGGGATTAGGAGTGATCTCGCCCGATGATAGTAATCTCTTGCTCGCTGAACCTGAAACTCCATGAGGTCGATGAACCTGTCATCGTAGACCTGGTTGTGAAGATCATGCTCTGAATACCGGAATCGTTCGAGATCTTCTAAAGGCAGGTAGATGTATCCTCGTTGCTCGTCTTCCTTAACATCACGGAGAATGTTCGTTAACTGGAGTGCATAGCCGAGATTGATGGCGTATTGACGGGTTTGCTCGTGTTTGTACCCAAAAATCTCGATACTTATCAGGCCTACGATACTGGCTACGGCATAACAGTATTCTTTCAACTCTTCAAACGTTTGATAACGGCGCTGGACCAGGTCACGTTCGCAGCCATCAATGAGCGTCATCAGGTATTGCTTTGGTATAGCGAATCTCCGCACTACCTGCTTAAGACTTGCAATGAGGTCGCCATCGTGCGAAATCTCCGTAGTCAATCCATCACCGGAATAAATCTCGTCTAACTGCTGGCGCCACCACAATAGTTGCTGACGTTTATCCGCGATTACTTCGGGACTTGTCGATGGGTTCTCGTCAACAATATCATCAATCTGGCGGCAGAATGCATACACCACGTTCATTGCCTGCCTCTCCGTCCTAGGTAGGAAGGAGAAACTGTAATGAAAGTTTGTAGATCCCGCAGTCCTCACGGTTAGAGGATTGTCGGTTTGTCGGTTTGCAGTCACGATCGAAAATAGGTCAAAGCCACTTGATGATGTCGTACGTCACTCATTGACGACATGCTGGTTCGACGCAGAGTGCTTTGCTGTTGCATAGTTCCAGGTAGCATCGGCGAGTTTGGCCTGATGGCTGCCATGGTGCGAGGAGTTACCGTTCGCATAGATCGTAACGGTACGATGCCTTCAAAGATCAAGATGTGGGGCATTTACCTAGTTTGTGGTGTGGATACTAACAGTCTGCAATTATAACCGTGCAATTGACGTGCTCCATGTGTGGTGTGCGCATCAATAAGCGCATTCGAAGTGCGCTTTGTGAGAAGTGCTGCAAGCAACTATGGTATGTGAGTTCTGAAGTAGGTAGGCTGACTGATGTGCTGTTTATGTACGGCAGACTTCAAGCCTCCATGGCAGTTATCGATAAGATGGACGGCGCTCTGAAATTGCTCGCTGAAATTGTCAGCCATGATGACCATGCTCGAGACGGTCAAAGCAACGTTGGACCAGAGCTTGATAACCTAGCAGAGCTCATCCACAAACAGATACTCGTGGAGCTTACAACAGCAATGGAAGAGATTGACGAGGTTGCGATGCAGTTGCAACGTCATGCAAACCATGCAGGCCCGGCCGGCTAGGAGGTAAGCGTCCGCCGGCGCGCAAGTACACGTTCGTCACAGCGGCTTAACATCATTCGTCCACCAGCGATTATGGCCTTCAGTTCTAATCGTAGGCGCCATGATCGGGGAATGTGCGTGATACCTTGCCCCTTATCAAACAACGTCGCCGTGTACGATCGTGCTTCTGTCAAAGTAGCAACGGCTTCTGCATAGTTCGTATGAACATCGGCAGGCATGCCAGGGATGTATCGACGCTTACGTGGAACATCAACGGTAAGATCTTGTAGGAAGTTCGTGATTTGGAGTGCACTACAAATCGCATCACTTAGTGGCTTTGCACCATCTGTCCAGTCAGCACTTAACCGGAGCATGAGTTCGCCCACAGGATTGGCGCTATAGTCGCAGTATTCGAGCACCTGTTGCCATTGCGAAAACAGGAGTTCGTTTCCGTTCATCGATAACTGTACGTCACGCCGGAATGCCTCAAACAACCGGTGAAAAGGCGCAGACGGAAGGTGGTGACGAGTAATCGTATCCTGGACGGCCATGAACACAGGGTGGTTGTCGTGCCCAGCGTCGAATGATACAATGGCGTCCAGTTGAGCAAGGTCGGCCAGGCGTTCTGACTGAGAGAGCGGCGTGCGAGATATTGGGGAAGGGGGCTTTGTAGTTGTTGCGATGCTCATCCCTTCGTCTGCTACGTCATCGCCAAGACGTGCAATGGCATACACTGCTGCCAACCCTTGACGCATCGCTTTTGGCACCAGGAATGATGCCACGGGAAAGTTCTCGTAATGCGATGACGCTAAAGCACGACACCACGAGTAGGCCTCCGCTAAAGAGCCTACTCGTGGTATGTGTTCTGTGGTTACTCTCTCACCCAGCGCTTATCTACAATTGTAGCGTTCTCTTTGTACGTGCTGAACCACGTGTAGTACGAGTTCTGACGTCCCTTTGCAGCAATGTTCTGCAGGTGGGCGAGCTTGTCCTTCTTATAGGCGTTCATGTCGGCATCTACCCGACCGTCGACGACCATGACAAACCAGGCACGGCGACCGCGAATTGCATCGCTGATCTGACCAGATGCTAGCTTGAATGCTTGGTTCGTGATGCCATACTCACCAGCAAATCCGGTGAGCTGACCGTTGTCGCGTAGGGCTGTTTGTGTCCGCACGGTAAATGAACTGTCCACCGTCAGCGCAGCGTCCAAACTATTCGCACTCTTGCATGCTGAGGCAACCTGCTCGGCCTTGGCCTTGACCATGTCGAGTTTCTTTGCTTGTCTGAGCGTACGAACGATGATTTCCTTCATGTCTTCGAGTGATCTTGTGCCTGTCGTCCGAACCTCTGTGAGTTGGGCAACCACCAGGCCGACACGATCAACATCGATGCGTGTTACCTCGCCCTTGTCAGCTTGGTAAGCCCATGCCGTCAGTTCATAGGAATTCAACACCGGCGTACGTGATGCAAAGAACTTGCTTTCTGCTGCAGTCATACCGAGGCTCTTTGCCGAAGAGTCAATCGACTTACCTTCCTCAATTTCTTGCTGCATCTTTACGGACGAACTGATGATCAGCTGCTTCGTAGCAGTGCTAATCAGTGGCTTGATCACAATCTCGCTATACTTCAGCTCGAGACTTTGCTTGTCCGTCACCTTGATGATGTGATAACCGAACTGCGTTTCAACAGGACCAACAACCGAGCCTACCTCGGCACCAAAGGCTGCCTTCTCGAATTCAGGTACCATCCGTCCCTTGGAGAAGTAGCCAAGGTCGCCACCCTGCTGGGCACTACCTGGATCCTTGCTGTTAAGCGTTGCCAACATTGCAAAGTCTTCACCCTTACGTGCCTTGGCCAAGATCTCATTTGCCTTGGCTAGGGCGCTGTCCTTGCTGGACTCGAATGGAATGAGAATGTGGCTGGCGCGTACCGTTGGTTCAGCGCTTTCGCGCTTGTCGTCAAGACGGTAGTAGCTGATACCGTTGGGTGTGGTGAGAGGACCAAACACGCCATGAACTGGGAGACCACGGAGGACCATGGACGTGTTGGGGTCGAGATTGGAGATCAGCGTAAAGTCGTGAGTCTCTCCGCCGAAAGCAGCCATCTTCTCAGTAAAGATGCTGTCACGCTTGAGCGAATCAGTTACGGAAGAGAACACTTGCATGAGTTCAGCAGACCGCTTCTGAGCCCGTGCGCTATCCTTATTGCTCGGCTGCTCACGGAAGATCACATACTTGATTTTCCGCTCTGGCTTTTGAACGTAGTACTGCTTATTGGCTTCGTAGTAGGCCGAAACTTCATTGTCGGAAACTGCAATCGTCGAGTCGCGGATGTGATCCGTCGGAATCGCAACAAACCGGATATCAGCGGTGCTGTTGTTTGTCTTATAGTCCAGCTCGGTATAGGTCGGACTTGCAATCGACGCAGCCGCACCGACGGTTGACGAAACCAAATCCATGACCTTCTGGCGACGCATGTTGGTCTCGATGTCGCGCAAGGTCTGATCCCATAGCTTTTGTTGTTTCTCTACCTGATCAGGTGGGGCACCCTGCTGCGCAAGCATTTCGCCGTACTTGGCCGGGTTAGTTACCAGCTCCTGGTACATGCTCTTCATGAACTTGCCAGTGCTGTCCTTAAAGAACTGCAACTCTGCTGGTGGGTTTACTACGATGGCATCGTATAGCTCATCATCGGTCACCTTAACACCAAGCTGCTTGGCAATTTGATTGAGCAGTAACTCATCGACCATCTGATCAAAGATCTGCTGGCGAACCTGCGTCTCGTCGATCTCCTGTGGTTGCTGACCTTGCTGCTCCAATCGAGCATTCTGGGCACGGAGGTTTTCTAGGTATTCCTTAACCCGTTGCTCGTACTCGGCTTGACTGAATGTATCGCCATTGACTTCAGCTACTGGTGTAGCTTCGGGACTCTTTCCTTGCTGACGAATGGTTGAACAGCTGCTGTCTTGCAAGACCATGAAGACGATGAACAGCACAGCAACGACTGCAAGAAAATACGGGCTCAACTGTCGGATTCGGGTGATAGCACCCATACGGCTTTTGCTCCACTCTAGGTGTGTAAGACTAGTAGTGACACTTTGTTGAGTGTCATTTCACGAAACCACAAAGATACGCATAGAGCGTAATTTGCTGTGATGAATAACAGGATTGAGGTTCGGGACCTTCGATTAAAGTTTGTCGAGGCAGAAGCCGTACTGCTCCATGAGCAAACCGATACGGCCAGGGTAGACAGGCTTACAAGGTCGGTTACGGAGGATGGCTTCCTTCGAAATCCGCCTATCGTGGCTCCGGCAGGGGATGGCCAATGGGTTGTGCTTGATGGTGCTACGCGGACAACCATGCTGAAGAACTTGGGGGCAAGACACATCCCGGTCCAATGCGTAGAGTACGACTCTGACAGCGTCACCCTGCACGCCTGGTACCACGTACTACCCGCAAGCGCAGCTTTAGAGGCTGGACGATTTGCTGCGGACCACCAGGCAGAGATCACGGTTGTCGAGTCGGTTGCCGAAGCGCGTACGATGCTCGACAACCGCCAGGGTATTGCTGCGTTAGTACATGAGAATGGGACATGTTCAGTTTTCGTTATCCCTTCCACGACCTTTGGAACACCGTTCGGGGTGTTACGTGCATTGGTTGAAGTGTATGGCGGGGCAGGGGAGATTTACCGAATTGTGCACAACGACCTGGTGGAGATCGTACGGACGACCGAAGCATGTCCGGAGGTTATCATGTTCCCGACTTTTACTCCACAAGACATTCAGCTCGCTGCTGTCACCGGGGACTTGTTACCAGCTGGTATCACCCGTCACTTAATCTCTGGGAGGGCATTGAATCTCAACATTGATATCAGTGTCGTCCTGAATGGTTCATCAATCTCCGAGAAGAATTCCTGGCTCCGGAGTTGGCTTACGTCAAAGATTCTTGCAAAGAAGGTTAGGTACTATCACGAACCAGTGTTTGTATTCGATGACTAGTGTACTGGCTTTCGCCTGTACCATTGTAGAATTGAACTTTTGCGACGATTATCTTGGTGATTATCTCGACGAATACCACGACGACTAAAACGAGGACCGTTCAAATGTATACCGTGAAAACTGTCGAAACGTGCCGCTTTGGCTTGGATGGTGGAGCAATGTTTGGTGTCGTACCCAAAACACTTTGGGAGCGAGCCTACGCACAGGCCGACGCGAAGAACCGCATTCCAATGGCAGCTCGAGCATTACTACTCCAAGGGAATGGGAGAAACGTTCTCGTAGATACGGGGAATAGCCCCTTTATGAAGGAGAAGCAACTGGAGATTTATGGAATCGATTTTTCCGAGTTCACCATCGAAGGGTCTCTGAAGGCACATGGGGTAACAACTGACGATATCACGGATGTCATTCTCACCCACGTCCACTTTGATCATGCTGGTGGTGCCATTGTCAATGGCGAGCCACGTTTTGCCAAGGCTCAGTACTACGTACAGAAGGAGCATCTGGCTTGGGCAAGGAATCCATCGCTTAAGGACCGGGCTTCGTTTGAAAGCTATATGTATGAGCCGTTGGCCGATCATGGGGTGCTGCAGCTTGTGGAGGGTGAAGGAGAAATTCTACCAGGTATTAGTGCCCGCTTGATGCACGGTCACACACCGTTTATGCAGGCAATTCTTGCCCAAACCGATAAAGGCAAGGTGTTCTTTCCGGCCGACCTGTTTCCGACTGCCGCCCATATTCCCGCTGCATATGGGATGGCTTATGACAATCACCCGTTGACGACGATCAAGGAAAAGCAAGGTATCTATGAAGAACTTGTCGGCGATCGGTGGCTCGTTGTCTTTGAGCATGACGCTCTCCGCACGGCCGGGTACGTAGTGATGACGGACAAGGGGCCGCAATTGGGAGAGACTCTTGCTCTTTGAAAAACATGAACGGGTAATTGACGGTCAACGTTATCTCCGACTTTGTAAGAGTAGTACAGTTGTTCATCGACATGGTACACACGTCTACGTCGACATTGAGACCGATCTGGCGCTTTTCAGGGTAGGTGAGAAGGTTGTTGCCTACACCAACATCTGTCCACACAAACGCGAAGCAACCATTGCACAGGGAAACGTGATGAACAATACGGTAACCTGTCCTATGCATGGTTGGTGCTTTGACCTTGACACTGGCAAGAACGTCGGTGTAGGGGCAGGGCTAAAGCGATACGATGTACTTGACAGAGATGGCTATGTCTGGCTGGCTATTCCTGAAGAATAGGTCCGAGATAACAGCTGTAGTGGCTGTTGTGCAGGAAACACGCTATTCTGCAACGACTACACTCACCGTTGATCCGGGTGGAACCAAGCTGTCGGCCTGCGGTGTCTGATTTAACACAACATTCGGCTCGAAGGCACTGCTCTTCATTCGCTTATGCACCACGAGACTAAGCATGCTCTGCCCAATAAGAGCCTGTGCATCCTGAAGTGGTAGTCCTACAAGCGATGGAACGACAACGGCATCGGGTCCTTCACTAACAACAATGTCGGGGATCCTATCGGACGTTACCTTTTCGCCTGGCTCGATACTTTGTGAGACGATGGTCTCGCTGGGTATGCTGTCGTTGTGAACATAGGTTACACCACCAAGTTGCATACCCATTCGCAGTAACGTTAGTCGTGCTTCTCTAACGGTCCTGCCACGAAGATCAGGCATTGTGGCGGTCTCCACGCCCTTGCTTACGGTCAGGTATACACGTCGGCCTTCCTTGACCGTAGCACCAGCGTAGGGCATTTGGTTAATGACGATTCCCGGCTTTACGTCGGCACTGAACTGCTCGTGCGGAGGCATAACTACCAGCCCCCTGCCTTCCAAAATCACGATGGCATCGTCGACGTGTCGACCTTCAACGTTCGGTATTTCAAGCGTGGTGGTTGAATCCACGATCATCGGGAGCAGCACGTGGTCGACGAGTAGACCCACGACGCATACACATCCAATGAGGATTGCCGTGTATACTCCGAATCCTTTCCACGTGGTCGGTTTAGATGCGTTCACGTAGCTAATTTACCTCCATGGCCACATCATTCTCACAATCGATCACAGAAGAAGTTCGGGAAGAACTCACAAAACACGAGCGGATTCTGATTACCACACACGTCAACCCAGATGCTGATGCAATCGGCTCTGCCCTCGGTTTACAGCATTTTCTGATAAATGCATTCAGCCGTGTCAAGCAGGTACACGTTGTACTTCCGTCAGCTTGTCCGCTCAACCTGCTGTGGATGCCTGGTGCCAATAGTATGATGGTATGGGGCGAGCCGACAACACAGTCCGAAAGCAGACTTCGTGTGATTAACGAACTACCAGAGGTTGACTGTATTGTCGTGCTCGACCTCAATGCACTTTCTCGATTGCAAACACTAGGTACGGCGATTACCAATACCTCTGCTCGCATCGTCAATATCGACCACCATACCTTTCCGGAAGACTTTGCCCATGTCCAGTGGGTCGACGTTGATGCCGCCGCTACCTGTCAACTGATCGCAGAGTTGGTGATTTCACAAACAACAAACGAATCACACCCAGACGCGTCGACAGTGCCTGCACCTTCCGGCAATGAGCGGCCATGGCTGGCAGATTGTGCACAATGCTTGTACACTGGTATCATGTCCGACACTGGATCCTTCCGCTTTCCTCGCACTACGCCACAACTCTTCCGTACCGTTGCTTGGTTGGTGGAGAAGGGGGCTAACCCAGTGTTGGCGTACGAATCTACCTTCAACGTAAACTCCATGCGTAGGACGCGTCTGCTTGGTGCAACACTAGCAACAATGCAACTCCACCACAGTGGACTACTATGCGTCATGATCATCAGAGCATCGGACCTTAAAATGTTCGATTGCACCGTCGACGATACCGAAGGATTCGTCCATCATACTCTAAGCATCTTAGGCGTTAGTATTGGAATTCTCCTTATCGAGCAGCCAGGCGTTGTGAAGTGCTCATTCCGATCTAAAGGACAGTGGAAGATCCGTGACCTAGCAGCTGCATATGGCGGTGGAGGACACGACTATGCAGCCGGTGCACGGATCTATGATCAGACAATTGATGCCGCCGCAGAAACCATTGTTGATGCCGTTGGCGACATGATCATGGCGCGGCATTGAGCGAGAACATCGAGTTCTAACATTACCTGCGGGCGACCTCCCAACTCCCACTAGTTGGCTTACTTCAGTGCCGTACGAATTGCATTCCGTACGATGTCAATTCCCTGGTCTACCTCGGCAGAGGTGATGTTGATTGGTGGACGGAACCGTGCAGAGCGAGTACCGCAGCCAACCATGATGGCACCATGTTCATAGGCCGCGCTCAAAAATCTATTCCTAATCTCCGTCGATGGCAGGTCGATTGCACAGAACAAGCCCAAGCCACGAACATTGCTCACAATGTCGGACCCAAGTTCCGTCTCCAGATTCTTTAGTTGACTCTGTAGGTGTTGCCCAACCACGGCTGCGTTTTGGACCAGGTTTTCTTCGGCAATGATCTCCAGGTGGCGAGTAGAGCGAACCATATCGGTCAGATTTCCTCCCCAGGTGCTGTTGATTCTGCTTGGCGTATGGAAAACATTCTCAGGAATGTCATCGACCCTGTCCGTAGCAATGATGCCACAGACCTGCATCTTCTTTCCAAAGGTCATAATGTCTGGAGTAACCTCCAGTGCCTCATGCGCCCACATTTTTCCGGTAATCCCAACCCCCGTTTGTACCTCGTCGAAAATCAATAGAGCCTCGTTTTCATCGGCCAAGTTTCGGAGCTCTCGTAGGAATTCAGGGCGTACGTGCCTGTCGCCCCCTTCCCCTTGGATCGGTTCCAAGAGGATTGCGCAAATGTCATCGGGTCTGTTAACGAAGGCCTGTTTGATTTCACGGATTGTTTGCTGCTCTGCCTCGATCACCGCACTCAGCGCTTCACCCGTCAGTGGAAAGTGTGCCGATGGGTGCGAAACGCGTGGCCAATCAAACTTGGGATAGAGTGCTGTCTTCGTTGGGTCGGTATTGGTCAAGCTCATGGTATAGCCAGACCGACCGTGGAATGCCCCCTCAAAGTGCAGGACGCTATGACCGCGTTCGGTGCGCCAGCCCTTACGAAAATTCTTTCGGACCTTCCAGTCCATCGCCACCTTGATGGCGTTTTCTACGGCCAGTGCGCCACCCTCGATGAAGAAGGCATACTTGAAAGCCGAAGGCACGGCAAGGTTGAAGAACGTGTTGACGAATGTTGCAAAGTGTGTGCAATAGATATCGCTATTGGACAGCTTGTTTACCGAGGCCTTGCCCAAATACTCCAGGAAGGACGGGTCGGTCAGCTTTGGGTGATTCAACCCGATGGGCATTGATGCAATGCAGGAGAAGAAGTCCAGGTATTCCTTGCCGGAGCGCGCCTCTACGAAGAAGCTGCCATGGCTTTTTTCCAGATCAACCACGTGGTTGAAGCCATCTACAAGAATATGGGAACGAAGAGCGTCTAGGGCCGTAGAAGCGTCGACGCCGTACTTTGGAGCGTATGAGGTATTCTGTGACATAACTGCGTTATTGGAGTTAGATATAGCCGAAATTGACCCACAAAGCTACGGAACATCTGGTTGGGCATAAGTTTCTTGACACAAAACCGATGTTGTACGGTACATTTCTTGGTATATTCGACGGTTCAAAACTGATTAACAGCAGCAAAAGAGATTTTTTTTCACGGGGAGAGGTAAAGCGATGACAGCGAACGAGTCTCAGACACATCCTAAGTCCGGCATGCAGCATTACTTGCTGTTCCTGGCACTTGTAGTCGCATTCTCGTATGGTGTTTACCAGTTCGTCATTCCATCGGCAGTTCAGGCTGGTGTTATGGCACTGTTTTCTCCACATGATGACCGCTCAAAGGAGAACTTCAAGGAAGTTCAACCAGGTGTCCATGCAGTGGTGAATGCAGAAAAGTTTACTGGGCTAGTGCCGCAGGGAACTGGACTAAAGCCATACATCAAGACCGACTACATCTTTGACTTCACAAACCAGGTGCGTACCGAGAAAGCCGATGGCTATGTAAAGGGTGCCAGTGAATGGGTTGTTAAGGCCAGTGGTGAAGGGGGCTTGGGTGAGTTTGCTATTATCCTTGAACCAGCAGTTGGCTTTACAGTCTTGTCGCTGGTTTTTGGTCTTGGTCTTGCACTTGCGATCACGTTCTTTATGCCAAGCAGCATTGGCTACATGGCCCAGAAGGTAGATCGTGAAATTGTTCATAACAAGGCCAAGATTCGATTGCAGACTGGTTTTGCCGATGAGATTGTGGACCTGCTCACGATGCCGGATCATAAGCTGAAAGAGCTGGAGCCACACCAAGTACGTTCGGCATTCAAGGTCGTCTGGGACCGTACCTCAATGGAAGACGAAGACACGTCAAAGAAGCAGGGACGTCGGTCCATACGATTCGAAGATGTCTTTACACCAGATGTAGACCTGGTCTTCTTCCGTGCAGAAGTCCTCTTGCTTCGCGTCCGCGAGTTCTTCTCCGACTTCGTTGTGAAGGAAATCGAAGACACGAAGGGTGGTATTGAATGGTCAGCCAACAGGATGAAGTTCCTCAAGGGACTACGCTTGTACATGAGCCACCACTTCACGGAAAAGTACTCAAACAACGTAACAGGCCTCGCCTACGGTGGTGCTGCCATTCTGATCGTTATCATCGGTATTCGTGGTCTTAAGTTCATTCCTTCTACAAGGCCATCGCTGATCCTTGCCGCTATTGCTCTTGAAGGTTCGTTGCTTGCACTTCTTGCTTTCGCCTTGCTCTTTACTGAAGAAGAAGAGCGTATGGACAAGCTGATGAAGAAGATGGAAGACGCTAATAAGAACCAGCTTGAGACGATGAAGGACGTTTCGGAAGACATCCACCAGATGGCAGATGCGCTGGTTGGCGAAACGAGCGAGCTCATCAAGCAGAAGGTAGAACTGGCCATTCAGGATGCTCTCGCAAGCGACGAAAACGTGAAGAGAGTTGTGAGCGATAAGGTTGCTGAGAAAATCATTATCGCTATGCAGCAAGCATTCCCTGAGCGTGGCAAGGCGTAACTACAGCACAACAACTTTGTCAATATGCCGTGATACTGCGAGTGTCACGGCATTTTTTTTAGCATGAAACGAACGGCAACTCTCTACCTATTGTTTACCGTCCTCACCTTCGTTTGCTCTGCAACGGAGAGTGATACGCTGACTGTGCTGAACCTGGCTAATCACGTCAGGATCATGGGTATGGAGAATGATCTTCCTATCGTCAGTTTTAACCACCCAGATGTTGGGCGATACCACGATACTTCGCTACCGTTTTCAGCTATTGTACAACGCATACCAGTTTCTCACAGCGTAGGCATGCATGCAACGGCATCCTATGAGGACTGGCGTCCGATTACACAACTGCCAACATCGATTGAGATACAACCAACAACTGAACTCAGGGTTGTTGGTAGAAAGGCCTGGCAGCCGATTGCGCAGGTAATGCTGTGGCCATGGCGGGCGTCGAATGGTGTCCTAGAGGTAGCAAATAGGGTAACGATCGTCACCCACTGGGATGGATCCATCGAAGATGCCCCATCAAGAGTGGTCACTCAACAACATGCGTGGTATGAGCCAAACGCACCATACGTGCGTATTCACAGCAGCCGCGACGGCATCGGTGTCATAGCCGCCAGGACAGTCATCGACATAGAACCTCGGTTTCGCGGAGTACCAGTCGACAGTCTTGCCTTGTTCTGGAAGGGGGCTGAACAGCCGCTCTATGTGATTGGTAAGGATAGTGCCGATTCATTTGAGTCGTCCGACACCGTGCTGTTCATGGCCAGGCATGCACAGGGTGATACGAGCTTTCTATCAATGGAAGACAGTACTGCCATCTTCTTCCTAACAACCCGATCGGAAGGTGAGCGTAGGCGCTTCACCATGGTAACAAGTTCCTCAAGTGTTACTGACCTGCCGGCTGTAACGATCCATGAAAGAGTCGAGCTGGACACAGGGTACTATCATCTTGGTAGCTCGCTAGATGAAGAGTTTGGCGATTATTACACTGACCTTGGCTACCTGGAGGGATTCTATTGGGAGAGTCTCAATACCAATGCTTATGAACGATCAAGATGGAAGTACACGATTACTCCAGCCCAGTCGGGGTCGGTTTCCGTTACAACTCACTACGTTGCTTCGTCTAACACACCCCAGTTCAATCCTGATACCCGGCTTGACGTTGCCGTCAACGGCGCCCTACCAGTTCCGCGAGAGACCGATGGCTTTGGTGCCTTTACCATCACCAACACCGCTGACGTAAGCCGCACGCCGTCTGGCCTGCAGAAACTTCAATGGTATGCAACCGGGATCGATTCGTTGCGAGGCAGGAAAGAGTACTTCTCCGAAATACTCATTGATGCCGTAGAGATCATTGCCGATGTGCTACCAGTGATGGATAGTGGAAGAGCCCGCGTTCACATTCCCTTACGTCCGTCAGCAACGAACATCTCATGGTACAATGCCGAGGCAGGTGGTTGGTGGTTGGACACAACATCATCAACGATAGGACGGTTAACAGCCCACAGACCGGCTAGTATTGTTCGGGCTGGTTTAGCACCGCATAATCGCAATTGGCCAACGGTAGCGGACAACCCACAGTACTGGTGGGGCTCGGCAACGTTCGGAGGTGCGACCGTTGAAGTCGACACTGTCAACGGATTTGCCGTGTTCGTTCAATCGTCACCGACTTCTGCCCCAGTTGTCCGCAATGGACTTACCGATGCAGCTGCGGCACAAGTGATTGATCAGGCACCGTTTCATGCGCTCATTGCAGTCATCTGCGCAACTCCACAGACATCAACGGCTCTGGAGAGTGCATTGCAACGCAGAATGCTACCTGCTCCGGTAGGGACGCGATGGGTTATTGCTGGGATGACGGATATTGGTGGAACAGGTAGTGGTACGACGAACATTGAGGCCTGCGGCACCACATACATTCGTGATGCCAATGACGGCTTTGGGCAAGCAGCAGATTCTCACGTACCAGCTGGGCCAGCGGCGGTATTGTACGTTGCTTCTACTGGGGGTATGGAACAAGCTCGAATACTTCCGGCAAAATTGTCAAACCTTACCAGCGATAGTTCACAAGCAGATCTCGTCATCATAACCCACAGCACACACCGGCAGCAAGCTGAACGTTTGGCAGAACACCGTCGACAGCATAATCACCTGTCGGTTGCCGTGGTTGATGTTGATGCAATCCTGGACGAGTTCGGAGCGGGGTCGCACTCGGCCAATGCAGTCCGTGACTATCTCGCATGGCGATATGCAAACGCTCGTGAACCTCGAATGCAGACCGTTTTGCTGTTTGGCAATGCATCGTGGGATGTACGCTTGGCAGTGAAAGGGGGCAATGTTTCTGCCGAAAGAGCAGACCAGGTGCCAACGTATGGGAGACCTTCCAGCGACTACTTCTTTAGTCTACTTGACGATGTCTCCGATGTTGCTGTACCCGAAGTAGTAGTTGGAAGAATTCCTGCACTAACGCAGATAGAAGGACAGACGATGGTCGACAAGATCATCTTCAACGACACGGTACGCTTCCAACCCTGGATGCGCACATGGTACTTTGTTGCAGGAGGAACTGCAGTAGAGGGAATGTGCGATATATACAGAGACCTCCTGGAGGATACTTTCGGAACCGGAGTAACCTTTACCACTCCACCGTTATGCGTTGATACTGCAACGCTCTGCAAGAGCACCGCGCCACCCAATGCCGGCTTCTACATCCAGCAGCAGATCAACAACGGTACACAGTGGATGAACTATCTAGGACATGGTGCCACGGAGTTGTTTGATATCAACGGATGGGAACCCTCCGACCTGTTGAATGCTGGCAAGTATGGTGTGTTAGCTACCTACGCATGTCAGACTGGTGCTTATAGCAATCCTAGTGTGGCATGTAAGAATGCCCAGTACCTCACCGAACCGAACAAGGGGATGTTTGCCGCACTAGGGTCCACCGGATGGCAGCACATTTGGGCTGTAAACCTGCTCCATCTACGCATTCACGAAGCACAGCGAAATGGTGCTCGATCTCTTGGCGAGATTCTGTATAAAGCCAAGGTGCCTATCGTTAGTCCAGGTCAGCAAGTCACGATAAACACGGTCATGCAGTACAACCTGCTAGGTGATCCATACTCGCGACTGTTTATCGACACAATTCCACGTCTAGTGATCCGACCTGAGAATATCAGCGTTCTCCCTCAAGATGGAAGCGTGCAGAGTACTGATGCAGACTCCATCGCCACAGTTAGAGCATGGGTAGCCAATGCAGGAGCCGGAACAACCAAGCCAGTAAAGGTTGTGATGTACTTCAAGTACAACAATGAGACTGATAGTAGCATTGTTGTCCTGGATAACGGTATCTGTCAGGGGGCTTGGGTATCGTGGACCATTCCCATCAAGCACAAGGCCGGTGATCACGCAGTTACGGTTGTAGTCGATCCTGCAGGCAGCGTAGATCCAGTCGGTACGGATCGTTCCGCTACCGTCATTTTCTCCGTACTCCCTCAAAGTTTACTTCCCATCGAACCTGTTGCATTTGAACAGCTCGCGTCCAAACAATTTCATGTTCGGATGCTTGACCCGCTTGGCGACATGAACCCTGCTTCCGTGTACATGGCCGTATGTACGTCTCGGTCGCTTGACGATACCAGTATCGTCATCCGTAGTGGTCCTGGCGACATTATCCGTACAGGATCCGTTCTTGACTGGGATGTTTCACTAGTGCCGGAACAACCAAATGGAAAGTATGTTGTTGCAGCGTGGACGGTTGATGCAACGGATACCAGTGCTGTGGTCTGGTTGCCGATAGAAATCGTCATCAACACTCCTGCTCGCTGGAATGCTGGCGCCAGCGCCATGGTACCGATGGATAGTGCAATGGTTCTTTCAACAGAGGGTAAGGGATGGACACTTGCTGATCGGAGCAGGAGCGTGTTTCTTAAGTCCTGTGGGAAGCAAACATTCAATGGCGTACTTGAACCGCCATTGGAGATGCGGATCGGTGACGTCACCTATGTGAAGAATGAGTTCTATCGTGGATTCAACCTTATCGTGGTAAACTCCATGGATACCACACCACGAGCCATTCGACGGTACGATACGTGGAGAGACCCGATGCCAAGAGAAGCAGGTCATAATGGGTTTACACACGACTTGTTCAAGTTCCTGACGGATTCCGTTGCACCCTCGGACATGGTATTGTTCGCGCTGTGCAATGAATCTCTTACTGGATTTTTCGAGAACAACAACATCGACTCGCTCAGGCAGATCTTAAAACAATACGGATCTCGATTTGCCGACTCCCTTGCTGCGAATAGTTCGTGGGTAATGATTGGCTCGCCCGGACTGGAAGTGGGCACAGCACCTGAAGCTTGGAAGGGGGCGCCAGACAGCATGGTAACCCTTACGCAGGTCGTGCAGTTTTACGAGCAGAGTGGAGAGGTAACAACACAACTCGTCGGGCCTGGCGTTGCATGGGATAGTCTTGAAGTCGACTTTGACTCACTTGGGACGCTATGCTTTTTAGAAGGTAGATTGTCTGATGGGTCGTTCTACGTGGTCGACACCGTCATAGCTGGAAGTAGCACTATCGACGCTAACCGAATCCGGCCTGGAACTGCGCTGTTACGCGCTCGGTGGACGCAGCATCACATCCCAGGCGATCATCTTACACCATACGTTCGCGGTGCACGATTCTTCTACCAGCCAGCACATGAAGTTCACTTGGAGACCAATGCCGTTGCCGTCAACAACGATGCACTTCGTGGCGACACGATCATTGCCACAGTCACCGTTCGCAACGTTGATCGCCGATTTGCCGTTCAACAGGTCCCGATACTTGCAGAAGTAATCGGAACAGCACAGATCCCGGTTGCTGATGCTGCCATACCCTTGCTTGCTCCAGACCAGCAGTATCAATGGAACGTGAGAATTCCGACGTCGACCCTTGCAACGAATTCGTCAGTAGCAGCTCGTATCGATGCACAGCGGACACTAACAGAGTTCTATCGTTATAACAATGGTGCAACGTCACCGCTCACGATCAATGAAGACACCGTTCCTCCGTGGATAAGCATGCACTCCGGCAACAGAGTACTGCGCGATGGGGATTACGTCGAAGCACACCCATCCCTTGAAGTGCGGGTAATGGATAACAGCAGGCTACCAATCACGGAAGAGTCAAAGGTGATGGTATTTGTCAATGGTGTGCGAATTAAGAGCGGCACCGCCGATGCCTATCGTTTTGTGCCTACGGATAGTTGTTCGACTGTTTCAGCGGACACCAGCTTGAGAGCTGCTGTACAGTTTTCATTCCCAATGGAGATTGGACAGAACAACGTCCTCGTGCGGGCGACAGACGGTACTGGCAATCAAGCCGAGAAGGAACTCTCCATCTATCTCGCTGGGGACAACCTTGCAGTGAGTGCAGTTGTAGTTCCTAATCCGTCCACGGGTCCAGTACAGTTTATAACAACCATTCGAACGCCCGAATCATCGGTTCCAGTAAGGCTGGTTATTGTGGATGTTCAAGGACGCGTTGTTCGAACAATAGTGAGCAGCGTAAGGCAGGATGATGTTCTGATACGTTGGGACGGGCTTACGGATTCTGGTGCATCCGTGTCACCCGGCGTATACGCCTGGAAGATCGATATTCCCAGCTCGACAGGGGAGTGGTTCGGAGGGATTTCCGGAACACTTCAGATGCTACGATAGCAGCCATTCAAAGGCTATACAGAGTTCGAATTTTCTTCGTTCTTCAGCCCCCTCCCAAGGCTAAAAAAAGTTCGCGTTTTCTTCGTACTTCAGCCCCCTCCCAAGGCCGTAAATCACTAAATTTGCACTGTATTTCACGGCGTCGGAAAAGTCCCGGCGCCGTGCTGTTTACGTACCAGATTAAGGGCATATGGCACTGCAGAATGAGCGTATCCTTCCTGTTCTCATGGAAGACGAAATGCGCGACTCGTACCTTGATTATTCCATGTCCGTTATCGTTTCACGCGCACTTCCGGATGTGCGGGACGGACTAAAACCTGTTCACCGTAGAATCTTGTATGCGATGTACGAATTGGGGATGACGCCTAATCGTGCATACAAGAAGAGTGCACGTATCGTTGGTGAGGTTCTGGGTAAGTACCACCCACATGGCGACATTGCTGTGTACGATGCCATGGTGCGGATGGCACAGCCGTGGAGTATGCGGTATGAACTTGTCGACGGCCAAGGAAACTTTGGTTCGGTTGACGGAGACTCACCGGCAGCCATGCGTTATACCGAAGCACGCATGGATCATCTGGCCATGGATGTGCTACGGGATATCGACAAGAACACCGTAGACTTCAGGTCGAACTTCGACGATTCACTGCAAGAGCCAACGGTCTTGCCAACCGTCCTCCCAGCACTGCTTGTAAACGGGGCGAATGGTATTGCTGTTGGTATGGCAACCAACATTCCACCACATAACCTTCGGGAAATTGTTGCTGGTATCAAGGCCGTAATCAAGGATCCTAACGTTACCAACGAAGAGTTGCTGCAGTACGTTACTGCACCTGACTTTCCTACGGGTGGCATCATCTACGGGTACGAAGGTGTCCGTAGTGCATACACGACGGGGCGTGGCAAGATCCTCGTTCGCGCCAAAGCAAGCATCGAAGCCAATAAGCAAGGCAAGGAAAGCATCGTCATTACCGAGCTTCCTTATCAGGTAAGCAAGGCAGGGCTGATCGAGAAGATTGCTGGCCTGGTTCGTGCAAAATCGCTTGAAGACATCTCGGACATTAGGGACGAGAGCGACCGTGAAGGCATGCGCATCGTGATCGAACTCAAGCGAGATGGTGTGCCTATGGTTGTGCTGAACAACCTCTACAAGCACACCCAGATGCAGGTAACGTTCGGTGTGATCATGTTGGCGCTTGTTCACGGCAGACCACGCATTCTTACGCTCAAGGAGATGATCACGGAGTTCATCTCCCACCGTAATGAAGTCGTTGTCCGCCGCACCCAGTACGAACTGGAAGCCGCCGAAAAGAGAGCCCATATCTTAGAGGGCTTCATCATTGCGCTGGACAATATTGACGAAGTCATCGCAACGATCAAGGCAAGTCCGGACGTTGCCGCTGCAAGTGCTGCCTTACAAAGCAAATTTGGTCTATCGGAAATCCAGGCAAAGGCCATCCTGGATATGCGCCTTCAACGCCTTACGGGCTTGGAACGCGAGAAGATTCAGAATGAGTATCGTGAGCTTATCGAGACAATCGAGCGTCTGCGTGCAATTCTTGCCAGCAAGGATTTGCAAATGCAGATCATCGGTGACGAGCTAACCGAGCTCGGTGCTAAGCATGGTGACGAGAGGAGAACCACGGTTGTTCATGATGCCCGAGACTTTACTCTCGAAGACATGATTGCCAACGAAGAGGTCATCGTGTCGATTACACATAACGGCTACATCAAGCGCACACCGGTGAACACATACCGTCGGCAGAACAAGGGCGGACGTGGCGTGAGCGGTGCAGGGATGTACGAAGATGATTACGTGGAGTTTGTCTTCCGTGCTTCGACGCACCACTACCTGATGTTCTTTACGGACAGGGGACGTGTGTACCGGATCAAGGTGTATGACATCCCTGAGGGTTCACGGAATGCCAAGGGTAGGAGCATTGCCAACGTCATCCAGAAGCCGGCCGACGAGAAGGTCACTACCTACCTTCCGGTCACGGATATCGAACAAGAAAACGCCTTCGTATTCTTTGCTACAAAGAATGGTACAGTAAAGAAGACTGCCCTTACCGACTACGCCAATGTGCGTGCTAACGGCATCATCGCCATCAACCTTGCAGATGACGATAGACTCATTGGTACACGCTTGACAGACGGTAACATGGAAATCCTGATTGGTGCAAGCAACGGTCTTGCCTGTAGATTCCATGAAGGCGATGTGCGCCCGATGGGTCGTGCTGCTGCTGGTGTCCGAGGAATTGTCTTGCCCGACGGTGCAGAAGTGATCTCGCTTACAGCTGTCCGCCATAGCGATGCACAAGTAATCGTCGTTGGTGAAAGGGGCTATGGTAAGCGCACAAAGGTCGAAGACTTCCGCCGTACGAAGCGTGGTGCGAAGGGTGTTATCGCCATGAACATCACGGAGAAGACGGGGAATATCTGCGCCATTCTTGAGGTGAGCGACACCGAAGACCTTGTGGTCATGACGGTTAACGGCATCCTCATTCGCCAGCACGTCGACGAAGTGCGCTTGAGTGGACGTAACACGCAAGGCGTAAAACTTATCCGCCTCGAAGAGGGTGATGGTATTGCTGCAATCACCACGGTGACAAGAGAAGACGAAGAAGAGAACGAAGAGGAACAAACTGTCGCTTCGTGATGAAGCACGTACTCTTGAATATTGTCCTGGTTGTGCTATGCTCATATCAAGGCATAGCACAATCAGACAGTCTTCTTTCTTCGGCGCCATGGTATGGATCGGTCGTTCAAACATCTTCAGACACGTCAGCGACAATAACCAAGCAACAGCGCAGACAGGTCCTTTACCACACATTGGGTGAGTTGCTTGTACGCAGCTCAATGTTCCAGCCCCTGTCGCAAGGTGGATTCGGTCAGTTCGACGGCCTGTCGATAGCGGGCGGAATGCTCACGGACATTGCCTTCACGTTTAATGGCAGACCGCTACGCACAGCATGGAATAACACCATGAATCTGAGCACCATCGCTCCCGAAGGTATTGAGCGCATCGAGGTGCTAACTGGCTCGGCTGCCATTGGTTTGTCGTCCACACTTTTGCAAACGGCTATCAACCTCCAGGAGGTGCGGTATGATACCCGTACGCCCTACACGGCGCTCTGGTATAGTCAGGGAGGGGGCGATGTCATCGCGGCTGACGCAGCCATTGCTCAGAACATTGCACCTGGTGTGAACGTGAATCTCGGTGTGCGTCGCAACGGCGCAAATGGACGGTATGCAAGAACGGATTTCGACGTGTGGAATGTGCGCGCAGGCCTGCGCTATGCAGTCGATACGCTCACAACCATGGGGTTCATCTACCAACTCACGAGTCATAATACGGATCTTTGGGGCGAGGTGAAGTCGGTTGCAACGCTCGATAGCTACACCGAGGAAACAGCACCAGTCATGTATGCTGATCTACGTGACCATCAGCGCCGACATGACTTTTCGGTTGGATACGATAGGCTGCTGACGTCGGATAGCTCCCACTCACTATCTGCCTCGATGTATTACGTCCTTGACGGCATGTTCAGGATTAGAGACCAGGAACTAGCTGAACAGTTTGGCGACACCAATTCCATGGTTCAGTTCGGGAGCTCTGTAGGTGGACTCTTCGTGAGAACCAAACACCGTATGGGAAGTACCTTGCTTCGGCTAGGCGTAGGCGCAGAGTATGTGAACTCCGACAGTACGGTCTACACTCAACCGCTTAATGAGGTCCAACCAAGAGTGTTTGCTCACGTACACCAACAGCTTACCGACAATGTTTCGGTGCAAGCTGCTGGACACGTTGGTTCAGCAATTAGTCGGCTGGAGTATGGAGTTGGTGGTGGCGTGACGTATCAGGCAGGACTGTCTCGCTTACGTATTGATGCAAGCATGACACAACGGTCGCCTAGTCCCGCAATAGGCTCGCAGTTGCAGTCGGAGAGAACTCTGCTATGCTTAGGTGAATACTCATATGCAGGACGTAGCTTATCCTTGAGCGGGCAGGCATTCTACAGGCAAACCTCCCGACCATATTTGTTTTATGCTGACACAAACGCCAACGGTATGATTGTCAACATGAGTGGCGTCAATGGCCTGATGTGGGATGTTGTGGGCTTTGTTGCTCGCGGTCAGTATACACATCCGTGGTTCGAAACAAGCATCACCGTTAGGGGACATAGACAGTTGAGTGGCGATCCAGCTTTACCACCAATCGCAGCTGACTTTTCGTTGAACGGACTGTACCAACTGCAGAAGAACAGCATTCGCTTAGGGTTGCAGGCCTCTGTAATTACGGGTGGTACCATGGCTCAGTTCTCTCCGCTTAACTGGC